>MGXG01000065.1 GCA_001801285.1 Gammaproteobacteria bacterium GWE2_37_16 | reverse complement strand
AAAGTTGGTGATACATGGCAATTGCAGGTTCGCTTAAAACGCCCACACAGCACTCAAAATCCCGGGGAATTTGATTATGAAGCTTATCTTTTGCAAAATCATATTCGCGCTACTGGTTATGTCGTCAATAATCAGATCAATCATTGTTTAAATTCTACTTGGTATCACCATTTTATCGATCGCATTCGCCAATCCTGGGAAATGAAAATTCGCAATTCTTTAGTCGATCAAACCTATACCAACTTTATTGTCGCCTTGCTAGTAGGTGATCAAAACAATATTGACGCCGATGAATGGCAGGTTCTGCAACGCACGGGAACCATCCATTTTTTAGTTATCGCTGGACTGCATATCGGTTTTGTTGCCGAATTGATGTTTTATTTAGGTAAATTACTTTGGCAACTTTTACCGCGTTTATGTTTATTAATTCCAGCCCAGGAAGTCGGCGCTATCAGTGCTTTGTTAAGCGCTTGTTTTTACAGCGCCCTAGCCGGGTTTTCCATTCCAACCCAACGCGCCATAATTATGATCACTGTTTTTATGATTGGGACGCTACTGCGCCGCAATCTTGTTAACTTTTACACCTTACTGCTAACGCTTTTTTTCGTCTTGTTGATCAATCCACTTTCTAGCTTAACTTCTGGATTTTGGCTTTCTTTTGCTGCGGTTTTTTTCATTATTTATGCTCTACACGGTCGAATACAAACACAACATAAATTATTGCGTTATGGACGCCTGCAATTAGCATTAACCTTAGGTTTATTGCCGTTTACTTTGATGCTATTTCAACAAGCGCCATTAGTATCGTTTTTTGGTAATGCAATCGCTGTGCCCTGGATTGGTTTTGTTGTGATCCCACTGTGTTTTACCGGCGGATTATTATTGCTTGGCAACGAAATGTTGGGACACGCTGTATTGCTTGTCACCACCAAAGCGATCGGATTAATTTGGCTTTGGCTAGCATGGCTCGCATCATTACCCATCGCAAGTTGGCAGCATGCAATCAGCAATATTTGGGTTTTAATTAGCACTCTTTTAGGGTGTTTGTTACTGCTTGCACCTAAAGGCTTGCCTACTCGTTACATCGGAATAATTTGGTTATTGCCGCTATTTTTTTATATTCCGCCCACACCAAAGTATGGCGAAATTTGGTTCACATTACTCGATGTTGGGCAAGGTTTAGCAAGCGTTATTCGGACGCAAAGCCATATTTTAATTTACGATACTGGACCGAAGTTTTTTGCTGATTCCGACACTGGCGCGACAATAATTTTGCCTTACTTAAAAAATTTCGCTCTAAATAAAATTGACGCTCTTGTGGTAAGTCATGGTGATGCCGATCACAGTGGCGGCGCTAAAACTCTCATCAACAATATTCCAATTAACTCAGTCATAACCAGCGTCCCTGATTTTTTCGCACCACATCCGGCAACGCATTGTTACGCTGGACAAAGTTGGCGTTGGGATGGCGTAGATTTTGCTTTTCTACATCCTGCTTCTGACAATAATGATTTTTCCGGCAATAACGCTTCCTGTGTTTTAAAAATCAGCACTGGCAAAAACAGTATTTTATTAAATGGCGATATTGAAACTCCCGCAGAAACGGTTCTGGTTAAAAATGCCGGAGAGAATTTAAGAACAAAAATCCTTGTTGCGCCCCATCATGGCAGTCAAACTTCTTCTTCACCTACCTTTGTCGCTGCCGTACAGCCTGAGTATGTTTTATTTGCTACTGGTTATTTAAATCGTTTCCACTTTCCCAGCAATAAAATCGTTACCCGATATCAAGATAATCATGCTAACACTTTAAACACCGCATTTACCGGTGCTATTACCTTTAGATTTAACGCTCAATCATTAATACTATTACCTGAAATTTATCGTAGCAGTAAGAGAAAATTTTGGCTTAAAAACATAACATATTGAAAAATATAGCAATTTATTTTACATAGCTTGCGCTATTATTACCGTTTTGCTATAATCTGCTGTTATAATATTGTAATTAAAATCTAAAAAAACCAAAATGCTCAACAACCTCTTCACAACTAAAAATAGCTGGGCTGTTTATAAAAAACTGCTTAAATCCGCAAGCTCATATTGGAAAATTTTTCTGATTGGCGTAGTCGGTACACTTTTGGCTGCCGCAGCAGATACCTATTTAACCTGGATGATTAAACCTATTATCGATAAAGGTTTGGTAGCACATAACAAACTATTTCTTGCCTGGATGCCGGTCTTAATCGTAGCTGGTTTCATTGTTCGTGGTGGTATGCTTTTTGTGTCTAATTATTTTATCGTTCGGGTAGGACGCAGCGTGGTGATGGATTTTCGCCAAAAAATTTTTGCACATATGCTGCATTTGCCAGCAAGTTTTTTCGATCGAGAATCTTCCGGACAGTTGCTAACTTTATTTCTCTATAGCTCTGATCAACTCTCATCTGCAACCACTGAAGCTACACAAACCATTTTACAAGAAGGATCACAATTAATCGGTTTTATCGTACTCATGTTTGTTGTCAGCTGGAAAATGTCTTTGCTTTTTATAATCACTGTGCCACTTGTAACTCTGATTATCAATCATGCTTCCAAACGCTTGCGGATGCTCAATAGTAAAGTACAAAAAACTATTGGTGACATAGCTCATAGCGCCGAAGAATTAATTCAAGGTTATCGAGTAATTCGCATTTTTGGTGGCGAAAATTACGAACGCAAGAAATTCAATAAAACTTCCCAACATAACCGCCAATGCGAAATGAAAGTTGTCGTTACTAATTCATTAAGTACTTCCGCGGTACAAATTATCGCCGCTTTACCAATTGCCATGATTTTATATGTGATGAATTTACCATTTTTCCACATATCTGTCGGCAGTTTTGGCGCAATTTTTGCCGCTATGGCACGTCTTTTAACGCCAATACGTCGCTTAACAAAAATCCATGTTGAACTACAAAAAGGACTGACCGCAGCCAACAGTATTTTCAATTTGCTCGATTGCCCTAAAGAACAAGACACTGGAGCGCTTCACTCTCACCGCATTAAAGGCAAAATAGAATACCGCCACGTTAAATTCAAATATCCTGAAGGACATAAAAATGTTTTACGCGACATTAATTTTATCGCAGAACCAGGAAAAACTGTTGCTTTGGTTGGTCGATCCGGCAGTGGTAAATCAACTTTAGTCAGTCTTTTACCGCGTTTTTATGATGTTATTGACGGTGAAATTCTCATCGATGATGTGAATAGCAAAGAATACACACTCAAATCCCTGCGCCAGCAATTTGCCCTCGTCTCACAAAATGTGATTCTATTTGACGATACTATAGCGCGTAATATCTCTTATGGTCTTTTTAATGAAGCCACTGAAGAAAAAATTATGCAAGCAGTAGAAGCGGCTTACCTAAACGATTTCGTCAAACAGTTACCACTAGGTTTGGAAACGATGATCGGTGAAAACGGACATTTACTTTCCGGGGGACAAAGACAACGCATAGCCATCGCCCGCGCCATTTTAAAAGATGCACCAATTTTAATTTTGGACGAAGCAACTTCAGCGCTTGATACCGAATCTGAATATTACATTCAGGCAGCCTTGGAAAATTTAATGCGCAAACGGACCACCGTCGTTATCGCCCACCGCCTTTCCACTGTCGAAAAAGCCGATACCATCATGGTTATGGATCAAGGAAAAATTATCGAAAGCGGCAACCATCAAGAATTAATCGCCAAAAACGGACAATATGCGAAACTTTATAAAATGCAGTTTAAGGTAAATTCTCAAGAAGGAAAATTAACTAAGCAGCAGGAGTCAGCTTAAGAAATGTTATTTATATTTAAATGTCATAGAAAGTAAAATTAACTACGGTATTGCTTATTGCTCTTAGAGATTTATTATTTCTCTCATGACAACACAAAAAAGCAATTACTCAGGCTTTAGTCTTATTGAATTACTCATAACCTTAGCTATTATTGGCATATTAACTAGCATTGCTTATCCTACCTACACAAATCATATTACCCATATAAGACGCACACAGGCGGAAATCGTACTCATCGATCTTGCCGCACGTTTAGAACAATATTACGAAAAAAACAACTCCTACCAAAATGCCACTTTGGCAGAATTGGGAGTTAACGCATTAACTGATGGAAATTATTATCAATTAACAATAGAGAACGTGAACGAAAGTGCCTACCAAATCAGCGCCACACCGCGTTTAGAACAAGCAAAAAGTGATAACCTTTGCGGAACATTGTTTTTAGATCAAAATGGAGTCAAAAAAATCAGTGGGACGAGTAACCTAACAGATTGTTGGTCGTAAGATGCGGAATGTAACTACATATACCAAAAACCACAAATCCGTAGCCGCAGACTTTAGCCTGCGCGGCAAAACTTGCTCGTAATCCAATTTATCCCAAGGTATAATGTAGATTAATAAAACTTAGGCTAAAGCCTACAGCTACAATAACTTTTATGCAAAATAAATTTCGTTATAAATCAATATGATATACAACAATCAACCAAAAATTTCAGCACAACCACACCCTTTGTTAAAATTCTTAATCAAATGGCTAATCAGCACCGTTGCATTATTAGTCGTTGTACATATTTTTTCTGGGGTTTCTTCAGAAAATTTTTTGACTACATTAATTATGGCGTTGGTTTTAGGTTTTTTAAATACCTTTTTAAAACCAATACTTGCCCTCTTGGCTTTGCCTGTTATGGTTTTGACGCTGGGTTTATTCATGTTGGTAATCAACGCGACGACATTTTTTCTTGCCGCAAAATTAGTGCATGGATTTTACGTTGCCGGCTTTGGCAGCGCTCTATGGGCGGCTTTGCTCTACAGTTTTATCACCTTTTTAATCAATATTTTAATCCAATCACAAGATGAAAAAAACTACTATTTACAGTGTAAAACCGTTTATAAAACGCGAAAATTAAAATAATCTAAGATAACGGGATCAGGTCTTTCATCACGTATCAATGTTAGATGAAAGATCTGATCCCGATGATATTATAGTTCTGCGCAGGCTAAAACCTGCAACTACAAGTTTATGTTTTCCAACCACAAAATGTCCAATTCCCAATCATATTGCGATCTTTCCTGCCAAATCTGAAACTGCGCTTCCACATAATTTACCGCTTCTTCATACGACCAACCGTTGATTTTGGCAAGGTGATGAGTTGCTTCGATAGCTTTACCTTGCAAATTCGTATACCCCATATGTTTAACCGCATGGCAGGATGGGCAAAGTGCAATCAATCCTTGCAAGTTTTGGCGATGATTTACATCATCGTAATTCCAGATTTCATGGCACTCAACCGCCCATTTCTTCCCTTGCCCACCACAAATTTCACAACAATATTTTGCCTTGGCTGCTGTTCGTTTTTTTAGTTTTTGCCATATTTCTGGTGCAACATTAGATCGCACATTGTTAAACCATGCTGTACGCGGCACAAGTTCGATGGTAAGTTTTTGACTAATCATAATGCGACCACATGCTGAGAACTTTTACAATTCGCAGCTCTCCTAAAACTTGATAAACAAGGCGATGTTGTAAATTTATTCTTCTCGAATAACATTCACTTAAATCACCTGTCAATTTTTCATACGGTGGAGGATTATGATATGGATCACACCTAAGTGCCTCAATAATTCTTTGTGTCTTTTCTTTTAAATGACACTTGGCTATTTTCAAAGAATCCTTTTGAGCAGCCTTGGTATATACAATTTCCCATTTCACCATGGCAACTCTCTGGAACATTCTTCTATTGGTATAGCCATTCCTTGAAGAATTTTCTCTCGCATTCCTGAAATTGATAACAAATAAAGAGTTTCCTGAATAGATTTCCAATCTTCTTCAGCAACCAGAACAGCATTTTCATGTCTACCATGAATACAAATAGGCTTGTGTGACATATTTGTTTCTTGAATTAATTGATAAAAGTTCGCTCGTGCTTCGGTCGGCGTAATAGTCTTTAACATATGTTTTTCCCCAGCCACATAAAAATACAGTCTAAATTTATAAATAATATAAAATTACAATACGTAAAAACGTACGCTTTGTCAATGGCAAATTAAAAATACTAAAAACTCGGGATTATTGTTAATATAGCACTATTATAAACTTGTTCCTATATCGTAAAACAAAGGTACGTAAGCATGCAAAAAATTTTCATTATCGCCGGAGAAGCTTCGGGTGATTTACATGGAGCCGATTTGGTCCATAAATTAAAGAATAAATATCCAGAAATTCAGCTCTTTGGCATGGGCGGAAAATTAATGCAACAAGCTGGAGTAGACATACTCATTGATATTAAAGAAACCGCTTTTGTGGGGCTTTTTGATATTTTAAAAAACCTATCTAAAATATTTACTATATTTAAGAAAATAAAAACTGCTCTTTCTGCGCAGCGCCCGGATTTAATCATTTTAATCGACTACCCTGCTTTCAATTTACGTCTGGCAAAAATAGCTACAAAAGCTCACGTTAAAGTTCTATATTACATAAGCCCGCAAATTTGGGCATGGCATGCAAGTCGCATCAAAATAATCAAACGCTACGTCGACCACATGGCAGTAATTCTTCCATTTGAAGTCGAAATTTATAAAAAAGCGGAAGTGCCAGTAACTTTTGTCGGTCATCCATTATTGAAAATTGTCAAACCAAACATAAGCATCGATGAAGCTAAAAAATCTTTGGGGTTGCCTAATAATCGAACAATTATCGGACTCATGCCAGGCAGTCGCAAAAGTGAAATCACTTATTTATTGCCCATCATGCTAAAAGCCGCAGAATTACTTCAAGATCGCTATCCTAACATCCAGTTTTTATTACCATTAGCCTCGTCACTGGATGAACGAGATTTAGCATTGCATTTAACCGATACTCAATTGCTTCCCATTCATATCATCAAAGAAGATCACTACAATGCCATGCAAACCTGTGACGCCATCATTGCCGCTTCAGGTACAGCCACTCTTGAAGTTACGATTC
>MGXG01000064.1 GCA_001801285.1 Gammaproteobacteria bacterium GWE2_37_16 | reverse complement strand
TGTACGCAATCATTGCAAGTGGCGGTAAACAACATAAAGTCACACTAAATGAAATAGTAAAACTAGAAAAGCTAGGTGTAGCGACTGGCGAAAACGTTGAGTTTAACAATGTTCTGATGTTAGCTGATGGCGATAATTTGCAAATTGGCGCACCTTACTTGGCTAACGTTAAAGTAACTGGTGAGGTTATTGAAGAAGGACGTCACGATAAGATTCATATCTTGAAATTCCGTCGTCGCAAACACTTTATGAAGCGCGCTGGACATCGTCAGCATTATACTGCGGTGAAAATTACCAATATCGGTTAATCAGAAATTTAGAATAAATGAATTTTTTTTGAGGCAATATTATGGCACATAAAAAAGCTGGCGGTAGTACGCGTAACGGTCGTGATTCTAATCCTAAAATGCTTGGTGTTAAACGCTTTGGCAGTGAATTAGTTAAGGCTGGCAATATCTTGGTTCGTCAACGTGGCACAAAATTCCACGCCGGGGACAATGTTGGTATTGGACGCGATCATACATTATTCGCCTTGATTGGTGGTTTAGTTAAATTCACCCGGCGCGGTATTAAAAAACGTTGTTTTGTTAGTATTGAACCTGCAGCTGCGGAATAATTTAAAAAAATAAAATAATCGACCACCCTAATGGTTGGCACAATAAAAACAAAAGGCCTCGATTGAGGCTTTTTGTTTTTGTGTCCTTAATATTTCTATAAATCCCATAGCCGCAAGCTTTAGCTTGCGTATAAAAATTCATCTCGTAGCTGTAAGTTTTAGCTTGCGACTACAATATAAAACGTATATTTTTTTATGAAATTCATCGATGAAGCAAAAATCAAAGTCTCAGCCGGCAATGGCGGACATGGCTGTTTAAGTTTCCGCCGGGAAAAATTCATTCCTTTCGGCGGTCCAAACGGCGGTGATGGCGGCAAAGGCGGTGATGTCTATTTAATAGCTGATCCTAATTTAAATACACTAGTGGATTTTCGCTTTCAACCACTCTACCACGCCGAACGTGGCGAGGATGGTAGCGGAAACTTGTGTACCGGCAAACAAGGCAACGACCTGACTGTTAAAGTTCCTGTCGGCACTATGGTTTACGATGTTGAAACTGAAGAACTGCTCGGTGATTTGGTAATACCAGGACAAATACTTTGCGTTGCTAAAGGTGGGCGCTACGGACTTGGCAACACACATTTCAAAAGCAGCACTAATCGCTCGCCACGTCGCATCACAAAAGGCACAGCTGGCGAACAACGTGAATTATTATTAGAATTAAAAATATTGGCTGATGTCGGTTTATTAGGTTTGCCTAATGCCGGTAAATCAACTTTAATTCGCGCCGTTTCACATGCGCGTCCAAAAGTTGCCGACTACCCTTTTACAACCTTGAAACCAAATTTAGGCGTGGTAAGAGTTGAAATGGATCGCAGTTTTGTGATTGCCGACGTACCTGGGTTAATTGAAGGTGCCGCTGAAGGCGCAGGGCTTGGAATTCAATTCTTAAAACATCTTTCCCGCACCAACTTGCTTTTACATTTAATCGATGTTGCCCCTTATGACGACACCGATCCAGTAACTGCCGCAAAAGCTATTGTCAAAGAATTAGGTAAATTTGATAAGAAAATGCTCAAAAAAGAGCGCTGGCTAGTCTTAAATAAAATCGATTTATTACCAAAGGAAGAAAGAGAAAAGCGTTGCAGTGATATCGTTAAACGCCTACGCTGGAAAGGAAAGGTTTTCACCGTTTCAGCCATCAACAAACAAAACACCCAAGATCTTTGTTACAAAATTATGGAGTTTTTGGAAAAAAACAAAAAACCACAATAACACAAGCCCGTAGCCGCAGAGTAGCTGCAAACTCAAGGTAGCCGCAAGCTTTAGCTTGCGTATATTGCGCAAGCTAAAGCTTGCGACTACGGCTATGCGCAAAAAATCTAAGCCATCGCTTTGATTTTGACGAACAATCTGCTTTTATGACGGGCGGCTTTATTTTTGTGAATAATTCCTTTGGTGACCATTTTGTCGACCGCTGAAACTGCCACTTTATAAGCTTCTGTAGCAGCTTCTTTATTGCCGCTTTCTATTGCCAACAGTACTTTTTTAATGCTGGTACGATACATGGAACGCATACTAAAGTTGTGTTGACGATGTTTTTTGCTTTGAATAGCGCGTTTTTTTGCTTGAGCTGTATTGGCCACAGTTTTTCTCCGATTGAAAATTAAACAATTGGTTAAATGGTTATTTTTGACGTGTAAATATGCCTGTTTCTGCTGTTTCTGTCAAATTTTCAAGCTAAAACTGCTAAATATAAAAAAACAAACATTAACTCAAGATATAAATTATAAATTCTTTGTAAAAAAATACCGACTGTGTATCATATATTCCACTCATGAAGATACTCTGAAAATGTGGGATGTGTCTTGAGAGATTTGGCGTCTTATTTCCTAAGACTATCCCCAACATGGAGCAATAATATTAATTTTCTTAAATTAAAATAATTGGGGGCTTTATATGTGGAAATCATCTGAAGGCAGTACGAAAGAACTGATTCAACTTTGTTTTTTCTACTTCTTTTTCTATGTTATCACAGGTGTGGTTGTTAAATATTTTCAATTTTATCCCGGTGGACCAAAACTTGGTAATATAACATACACAACTTATAGTACACTTGGTGGCGCCCTAGTGCCGCTAATAGTAATTTTTGCCTGCAAATGGTACAAATTTAAATCAGCTGAATTAATACACTGGGGTAAACTAAAATTTCCCAGTGAATTTTTATATATTCTTCCCGCAGGTTTTTGTACTGCGATTGTCGTTACTTTCACCACCCTACTATATTCTTTCAAAGATGTATCGATAATGGTAGCTATGGTCATCATGCGTGGTTGCATTATTGTGATTGGTCGCATCGTTGACGCCATTCAAATCCGTCAAGGAATTTTGCATAGAAAAGTTTACAAAGAAGAAAATTGGGGTGTGTTTTTTGCGGTTCTTGCAGTTGCAACCGATTTAATTTGGGCAAAAACGGGTGACTTTTCTCTCTTAACTAATCCATGGGCTATGTTCGTTCTTTCTTCTTATGTGGGAGCATATGCATTCCGTATTTACATAATGAACTATTTCAAAAACACCCGTCCACCGCATATTCAATATGAGGCAAAAGGCTATTTTGCTATGGAACAAATCTTTTTTGTAATTATTGCAATAATAGCAGCCTTTATTTTATTCAACTTTGGTGGAACAACAGGTCCGATTCAAGAATTCCGCGATACCATCAGTCAACCAAGTACAGTTTGGGGATGGGCAGTATTAGGCGGTACAGCATTCGGTTTGGTATCTTTCTTTTCAGTCTTTATTTTCATGTTTAAAGGTCGAACTGCAACTTTTGCTGGTCTCGTTAATCGATTAACTTCTTTACTAGCTGGAACTGCGGCAACATTGATTTCCTGGGTGTTTTTGGCGGGTAAATTCCCACAAATGCAAGAGTGGTTTTCTTTAGTGCTGATCTTTATTTCTATCGCTTTCATCACCAAAGCTGAGAAGAAACGCGTCAGAGAACTGGTTAAACACCATGAAATTAAACAAGCTTAATCTAAAAACTAAATTACAATATAGAGAGGTAAATTATGTCAAACAATACTTTTAATACAGTACTTTTAATTGCTTTGCCTGCATCAGGTAAATCCGAAGTCCGTAACTACCTAACACACATGCCTATTGAAAAACGTATTACTGATTTTCATATGGGCGATACCATACAATTTGATGATTTTCCGTATGTACACTTAATGCGCCTTATTGACGAAGAATTAATCAAACTAAAAAAACCGGTATTCTTTTATTTTGCACCAGACCAGTCATTCCTACACACCGAAGAATGGGGCACATTAATCGAACTAGTCAATGATGATTATAACGACATTGCTAACCGAGTAAAACTCAACCCACCTTGCATTGTTGATTATTATTTAGACCGCATTGATGCTGCCAGCGTTAAAGTTGGTTTACCAGCACGTCTAAAAACATTAAGCCAAGATGTACGCAATGTTTTGAAAGCAAATCTGCAAAAAGAATGCGCTAAAATGTTTGAAGAAAAACAAAGATTACTTGCCATCAATCCAGAAGGAAAAACTATGGTGATCGAGTTTGCCCGCGGCGGTCCAAGAGGCTCTTCTATGCCGCTTAGCCACTGCTTCGGCTATGAATATTCCTTAGCCAAACTTGCCAAACCAATTTTGGAAAAGTCTGTTCTATTGTATATTTGGGTAACTCCAGAAGAATCGCGTCGTAAAAATAGCGATCGCAATGATCCTAATGATCCAGGTTCAATTTTGCATCACGGCGTACCTATCTCCGTCATGCTCGGTGATTATGGTTGTGATGATATTGAATGGTTGGAAAAACATTCGGAAGTGCCAGGAACAATTACCGTAAAAAAAGACGGCAGCGTGTTCCATCTTCCAATCGCTAAATTTGACAATCGCGTCGACAAAACCTCGTTCTTACGCGAAGATCCAAGTAAGTGGAGTCCAGAAAATGTGCACGCCATGCACAAAGAAATTACCGGGGCTTTGGATAAGTTAGCGAAGATGTACTTTAAGTAATTTGACGCGTAACCGCAGGTCTTTAGCCTGCATTAAACAACAAAATGTGCCATCTTTTGATGGCACATTTGTTTTTGAAAAGTAAAATTTATTAATGAAAAAAAACCTCCTTAAATCCACTTTTATCGTCTCTTTCATGACGGGAACCTCACGTATTACCGGGTTTTTACGTGAATTAGCATTTGCTTATGTTTTTGGCGCCACAGCAAGCTTAGATGCTTTTATTATAGCATTTAGAATTCCTAATTTTTTGCGGCGCCTCTTTGCTGAAGGCGCTTTTTCGCAAGCCTTTGTGCCCGTTCTTTCCGAATATCGCCAAACCCGCAGTAAAGAAGAAGTACAAGTTTTTATCAATCACATTGCCGGCTTAATTACTACCGCTTTATTTTGCATAACAGTAATCGCAATTTGCATCACTCCCTGGTTGATGTGGCTTTTTGCTCCTGGCTACATCCATGATCCAACTCGCCTAGAACTAGCAACCAGCATGCTGCGCATTACCTTCCCCTATATACTTTTTATTTCTCTTTCCGCATTTATTAGCGGTATTTTAAACAGTTATGGCAAATTCAGCATTCCTGCTTTTGCCCCAAATCTTTTAAATTTCGCCTTAATTGGTGCAGCGCTTTATTTAGCGCCCTATTTTCACCCCCCTGTCAAAGCTCTTGCTTGGGGCATTTTTATCGGTGGCGTTGCGCAATTGTTATTTCAATTGCCTTTTTTAAAACGCATCAACATGATGCCACGCCCACAACTTTTATGGCGTGACGAAGGTGTCAGAAAAGTTTTGAAATTGATGTTGCCGGCAATGTTTGGTGTTTCTGTTGTACAAATCAGCCTTTTTATCGATACTTTGTTTGCCTCATTTTTAAAGGTCGGCAGTCTTTCCTGGCTATATTTTTCTGATCGCGTAACATCTTTACCCTTAGGCATGTTTGGTGTTGCTATTGCAACTGTAATACTGCCGCATTTAGCACGTAAAAATGCCGCCAAATCACAAAAAGATTTCTCCAAAGCGCTAGATTGGGCAATTCGCTTTTCCTTAATTATTGCTGTACCTGCCACGATAGGCATTATTTTACTTTCTGGACCAATTTTAACCACGCTCTTACAATATGGTAAATTCCAAGCCTTTGACGTCTTGATGGCGCAGCGTAGTTTGATAGGTTTTGCTGTTGGTATCCCTGCTTTCATGTTAGTTAAAATTTTTGCTTCCGGATTTTATGCCAAACAAAACATAAAAACCCCTGTACGTATCGCTATGATAGCCGTATCCGCCAACATAACTCTTGACGCTGTTTTGATTATACCTTTGGCACATGCCGGTTTAGCGCTAGCAACCAGCATATCCACCACCATCAATGCTCTTTTATTGTTTTTGTTACTACGCAATAAAAAAGTCTACATACCAAGTAGCGGCTGGGTGAAATTTCTTGGGCAATTATTGCTAGGCGGAGCAGTTATGTGTGGCATTATTTGGTTTTTAAATGCCGATTTGACGGTTTGGTTTAAATGGACCTGTTTCAGTCGCGCTTTTCACTTGGCTCTACTTCTTGGTGCTGCAACTTTAGGTTACATTGGTAGTCTATGGGTATGCGGCATGCGCGTTCAACATTTCTTGTTGCCGGAAGATTAGGAAGAAGGTTACCTAAGCAATAACTATCCCTAGAAACCCAGCCTCTCATCTCTAATATCTTATTTCTTTCATTTGACTGTTGTTTTGCCGCTAAAAACCTTCAAATAATTGTTTCTTAATTAAATGGCTTGTTTTTTATCTCCACTTCATTTTAACTTAATTTAACTAGCGTAAACTGCATCTAATTAATTATTCACTTAATTTGTAAAAAAAATCAAAAAAACATGCTATCCCCAACCATAATCAAGCCAATAGATAAATTCATTCCAATAGAAACTCTTCTAGAAAATTATAAAAATCAATTTTCGCATGATACCACAATAGTAAAAAAGAAAGAGCCGACAAAGCGACAGGCAAACACGATCGCTGACAAATATATGCACCTTTGGTTCAAAAAAAATATCAATAGCTGTTTATTTCTAGGAATTGCCGAAACTATCGCTCAAGAATTCCTACGCTTTATGATCCCAGAACAACCAAAAACTCGCCTTACTCAAGAGAATCAAACTTACTATGTTTTATCCAAAAATGCTCCTGAATTCAACGAGCTATTCAATTTATCCAAGCCTGCTTTAACATTTAAAGCCCAAAATAACGAATTACCTGGGCTGGGTGAACTTGCAGTACTTTGTTTAATTATCGGGGAAATTGATTTAAAATTAGCAAATATTGGTCTTAGCAATGGTCGCGTCATTAAAATCGACGGTGGTTGCTGCTTCAGTGTTCCCTTTTTTCGATATGCTTTTTTAACAACCCAAGATATAGAAAACCTCCCCAATTGTCCTACACCACTAACATCTTCTATACGTGATTTTAATTGGTTAGATACACGCTACGATAAAGCAGAACGACCAGCATATTTTAGCGCAGAACTTCAACAAAATACCAACTTTCGTCACGAAGTTAACCTTGCTCTTTTGAAAATCTGCACTCTTACTCCACAAATTTTAAAGAAATTTACTACCGCCTATATTCCAGAGGAAAATGCTACTTACAGTTTCTTCTACCAATACCTCACAATTACAACCGCTAAACTTCAAAAACTTGCTCGGCAAATACCAAGTTTTCGTAGTTTTATTATTTCCCATGAGACAAATAAACTTTTCGAACAACATTTAAATAATTTAGCAAACTTCTGTAGTGCTAAAAAATTGAGCTTAATTAGCTACTCAGATATATCCCAAACACAAAAAAAATTTACTGAACTAAGAACAGAACTTTCAGGACAAACTGCAGTTGCGGCGATTACCTTTCCACAACGAGCAATCTCACCAGTCCTAACTCCTGCCATTTATTCTCCCTCCGTTTCATCTCCTTGTTTTTTCTCCCAATCAACACCACCAGAACTAACCAAAACCCAACGAAGAGGTATGATGGTTCTGACCGAACTTAGCGATTCATTCCAAGAAAAAAGCCCCCCTGCCTCATAAGCTGGCATAGCCCATAACAACATAAAGTTTTGTAGAATTTCGAAAGGATATCTTTTAAGATGTCTTTTTTTCCAAAGATTTCATAGTCGCGGTATAAACGCAGACTAGAGTCTGAGCTACGAGAAATTTTCAACAATATGCAACCTCAAATCACCGCTAAAATCGAAAAACTCAGCCACGATGGGCGCGGTATTGCGCATATTAACGGCAAAACCACCTTTATTGAACGTGCTTTACCTAGCGAAGAAGTAAGCATTGAATATCTACGTAAACACAGTAAATACGATGAAGCTAAGACAATAAAAATCATTACCACTTCCTCCGAACGCGTCACACCCAAATGTTTGCATTTTGGTATTTGTGGTGGCTGTAGTTTGCAACACATCAAACCAGAAACACAAATTCAATTAAAACAAGAGATTTTAATTGAACAACTAAAACATTTTGCCGGAATTACTCCGCAAGAAATTTTGCCACCACTAACTGGCGACGCTTGGAATTATCGTCGCAAAGCTCGACTAGGCGTTAAGTTTGTCGCTAAAAAAAATAAAGTACTAGTTGGCTTTCGCGAGCGCAACGGTCGCTATTTGGCTGATTTGCAAAGTTGCGCTATTTTACACAGTAGTGTTGGCACGAAATTAACCGAAATTGGCGATTTAGTACAAAGTTTAAGTATTTACGATCAAATTCCTCAAATTGAAGTTGCTTGTGGCGATGACAGTACTGTGTTAATTTTTCGTTGCATGACACCAGCAACAAATGAAGATTTGGGGAAAATCCGTGAATTTGCCAAAAGATATGTAATAACAATTTACTTACAAAACAAAGGGTTAGATTCAGTGGAATTATTCTTCAATCCAAACGGGAAAAGTTTGTGTTATCGATTGGAAAAACATAATTTAGAAATATTATTTACACCTATAGATTTTGTACAAGTTAATGCCTCCATCAATCAACAAATGATCGACCACGTACTCGCCCTCCTCTATCTAAAACCAGAAGATACGGTTTTGGATTTATTCTGTGGATTGGGCAATTTTACTTTACCAATAGCGCGTCACTGCCTAAAAGTTATCGGTATTGAAGGCGAAAGCGGTTTAGTTAAGCGCGCGAAGGAAAATACTGATCACAACAACATCCAAAATGCACAATTTTATCGCGCTGACCTAGCTCTTGAAAACGAAGATACCGTGTGGCGACAGACAAAATATGACAAAATCTTACTCGACCCACCACGCACCGGAGCGGAAAATATTTGTCAATATTTAGCAAATTTTGGTGCAAAAAAGATCGTCTATGTTTCCTGCAACCCAGCAACTTTGGCGCGTGATTGCAAAATCTTAGTCGAAAAAGGTTATATTTTAACTAAAGTCGGCGTTTTAGACATGTTTCCGCATACGAGTCATGTTGAGTCGGTGGCAATGCTAGAGAAACACTGAATTTATTTTTTAGTAATGGTATCTGCACTGTACGACAATGATTAAATCATCTTTAACTTGATATACAAAACGATGGCACTCATCAATGCGTCTTGACCAATTGCCACATAATTTATTTTTAAGAGGTTCTGGTTTACCTATGCCAGCAAATGGGTTGCGTTGGATATCACGCAATAACTCATTAATTCTTCGCAAGATTTTTTTATCTTTATCTTGCCAAGAAAGATAATCTTCCCATGCTGCTTTCTCCCATACTATCTTCATTCTAGTAACTCTCTTTCTTGAAAATTACCTTGTTCACATTGTTTAATACTTCTTAACAAGCGCTCTGCATTTTTGGGACTACTAAGCAAATACTCAGTTTCACGCATAGAATTATAATCAGCCAAAGACATCATAACAACCGGGTCCGATGACCTACGTGTGATAATTACAGGTTCATGCTCATCGCAAACTTGATCCATTGTTTTTGCTAAATTTTGTCGCGCAGCTGAATAAGGAATTGCATTCATTGTGTTATACTCCATAAAAAATAATACAAATTGTACAAAAATGTACAATCAGTTGTACAACTGTAACAGATTTTGAATAAATTCACAATTTTATTTTTTTGTTTAAACCTATGCAAAACCTACAACTAGCACTAAAACATCACCAAAATGGTGATTTGGAAAAAGCTCACGCACTATATACAGAAATATTAAATCTTGATCCACAAAATATAGAAGCTTTACATTTACTTGGTATTCTTGAAGCACAACAGAAAAACCCTCAGAGCGCTCTATCTTTTTTACAACGCGCTATCGCTATAGATCAAAAAATTCCCTATTTGCACAATAGCCTGGGGAATGTTTTTAAACATCTAGGTGAAATACAAAAAGCACGCCAACATTACGAGGAAGCACTGCGTTTAGAACCCAATTCCGCTACTATGCATAATAATCTGGCAAATATTTTAGTTAATTTGAATGAAAATACCGCAGCCTTAACTCATTACCAACAAGCTTTAAAGCTAAAACCAGATTATAGCGATGCGCACTATAATTTTGCGATTTTATATATTAAACAAGGACAAGAT
>MGXG01000063.1 GCA_001801285.1 Gammaproteobacteria bacterium GWE2_37_16 | reverse complement strand
TACACTGTTTTTTGGTGTTTGTGATCCTGGTTTTACATAAAGACGCTCGAGTTCTTTGGCTAAAATTTGTAAGTCCAGCTGATCTTGTTGATCAAGTAAGGTAAAATAACTTTCTGCATGTTGCTGTTCTAATTCATCTTTACTTAAACAAGCCGGTCCTCCTAATGCCAGCCAGGTATTTTCCAGCCAAATGCGCCAAGGTTGTCGAGCGCGGTTTTGTAAACTTTCTGTAATTATAGGCAAAATTCGGGCAAGACGTCCCGCGCCATCAGTACTTAAAGTTAATACTTTATTTTTGGAAGAATTTAAAATAGTAAATTGATTTATATGGTAATTTTCTTTGCATATCTTATTCGAATCATAAATATTTTCTAAAATAGTAGCGTGTGGTCCATTAGCTATTACGTATAAATCGCTTAAGCTCAAACCGCACCACGGTGCGCGCAAAATGGCTAACCAGGCAATGCGGTCGGCGAGTGAGAGCAGGGCACGGGTTAAGGCGAAAAGATCCTGTACGACCATACTTTCGCTTAAAGTTTCCAGTTCAATAGCTTGATAATTGATTTTTGTTCTGCGCAATGCGGGGAGAATATGCTGTAAATGCTGACGGGCGCGAACGAGAATGGCAATAGTGTGTTCGGGATTTTCTTTTTGGATAGATTGGATTTTTTCTACTACGGAAAAGGCGGTTTGCGTTTCATCATCAGTCGCAAAGATTTTCACTTCTGCTAAACCTGATTTATTTTGGCTATTTTCTAAAGAGCAAACCGCAGGAGTAAATGGCACAGCCCCATTGGCAATGTCCACTTCTTCGGGAAAAATTTTGGGGAAAATCGTATTGACCCAGTTTACTACGTTGGGTAGCGAACGAAAATTAGTGGTCAAAACTAAAGACTCTAAAGGCACGGAATTAATGCCTTCACGTTGGGCACGTAAAAATAAGCCAACTTCCGCTTCACGAAAGCGATAAATTGACTGCATTGGATCGCCGACAAGGAAAAGAGTGCGTCCATCATCAGGTTGCCAGCCAGTGATTAATTTTTCCAGCAAGCAAAATTGTGCAACGGAAGTGTCTTGAAATTCATCAATCAAAAGATGTTGAATGCGGTAATCCAAATTTAGCGCTATTTCTGTTGGTTCGTCGCTGTTACCTAAAGCATTTTGGGCCGCTATGGCTATTTCAACGTAATCAGTGGCACCTTGTTTGCTAAAAGTAACGTGTAATTGTGCTGCCAATAGTTTTAATAAAGAGGCAAGCGCGCAAACATTTTGCCACTGTTGGTCTGTATATTGCGTTGGCGGAGATTTTAGCAAATATTCTAATTTTTTGCGTAAATTTTCATTGGGTTGCAGTATTTTGAGTAAAGCGTCCATGCGCTCTTTCATGTTTTTGCGTAAGCCTTTTTCATTAACGCAAGTTGTTTCAGCCGCAGGTGGAAAACCCATAGTTTTATTGACGACTTTACGCCAGGCATATTCTTTTGTTAATAGTAATGCAAAAGAATGCGGAATTTGTATGGATAAATATTCTGTTTTTTTGATTTGATATTCTAGGTTACTGTTAGCAAATGCAGCAAGTTGGTTAAATTCATTACACAATTCTTGTGGAAAAAGAGCTAAAAATTCTTTTAGATTTTCTTCTGCAATTGTTTTAAGTGCTGATTCGATTGTCTGTCTTAATATGTTATCGTCATGAATAGGAGTTAGATGTGGTAACCATTGGTCGCGACGCTTTAACATGGCAACGCAAAGATCTTCCAAACGTGCAACGTCGTTATCTAAATGTAAAAGTAAATTTTTTAGATGTTTTAGTTGAGGATCATCTTGGTTATTTTGCCGTAAAATTTGCTCGAGAATTGTACGAGTTGCCTCTAAATAACAAGTTTCGACAGCGGCGTTTTGTAAGATTTTTGCGTTAGCAGTGCAACCTGCGGATAAAGGTGCTTGGCGGGCGATTTTTTGACAAAAAGCGTCGATGGTTTGAATGTTGAGGCGTTGGGGGCTATCCAATAAATGCCAATTATGTTCGGCATCGCATTTTAAAACCATTTGTGCTAAAAGTTTGGTTTTTAGCAAATAACTATCGTTGGAATCGCTGGGTTGGTTGGCATTAAGAAGAGCGTTTAAAACCCGTTCATGCATTTCGGCAGCAGCTTTGCGAGTGAAAGTTATCGCTATAATTTCTTCTGGTGTCTCTGCGCGGGTGAGTAACACTAAATAGCGTTGTACCAGTAAACTGGTTTTACCAGATCCTGCCGGCGCTTGTACGATAAACGAGCGTGTTGGATCGAGGGAGGTTTCGCGTTCATAGAGGTCGGTTATTTGTGGGGGTATGGATGTAGACATGTAAATAAAATGGTTATAAATACGTTATCAGATGAAATAGATGGCTTATCAGAAAGTTTTGCTATTTTAAGTGGCTCGTAGCCGCAGACCGTAGCCGCAGGCTTCAGCCTGCGATATATTATGTGCAATAATTGCTAGTGACGCAGACTAAAGTCTGCGGCTACGAATTGTTTTATTAAATTTACGAATTGTTTTGTTAAATTACAGATAAATAATGCAAAAAATCATTATTTTTTCCATGCACTATGTCTAAATACATTTGTTGTAACTGCTGGGTAATGCTGCCCATTTCGCCATTTCCAATGATTTTATCATCGATCGAGCGCACGGGCATGAGCTCGATTGCCGTACCAGTTAAAAAGACTTCGTCAGCGGCATAGGCATCTTTTAAGTACAGCTCGGTTTCTAGGACTTGTAAGCCAATATGTTTGGCTATATTCATAACTGTATCACGCGTGATGCCGGCTAAAATCGCTCCAAGTTTTGGTGTGTATAAAATTTTATCTTTGACGAAAAACAAATTTTCCGCTGGACCTTCGGCGATATGGTTGTTTTCATCTAAAAACAGCGTTTCATGATAGGGCGAACCTTGCATCTGTAAAATTCCCAAAATGCTGTTTAAGTAATTGCCGGTTAATTTAGCGTCGGCAACGGCAGCGCTATTTGGTATGCGGATATATTTGTTGGTTTTCATGTCGACGATTGGGTGGGAAATATAAGCACCCCATGGCCAGCAAGCTATGGTTATTTCTACTGGTGCGCCAACTGGGTTAACACCCATTTTGCCATAACCATAATAAGCAAGTGGTCGAATGTAGCATTCTTCAAGTTCATTGCGAGCGACAAGTTCGGTGGTTACTGCCATTAGTTCTTCCAAGCTGTAAGGCAGCTGCATATTTATAACCGATGCTGAGTAAAATAGTCTTTTAAAATGTTCTTTGAGGCGGAAAATCGCGGGACCTTTAGGGGTTAAATACGAACGTATGCCCTCAAAAGCGGCAGCACCATAATGGAGAGAATGGGTTAAAACGTGAGTTTTAGCATCATCCCAGAGGACGAAATTGCCGTTTTGCCAAATGTATTTAGATGTTTCCATATATTTTTCTGATAAAATTTAAGGTTGTTATGATGTTGATGAACGAAACATATTATTTTGCAGATAAACGGGCAAAATATCTTCTGCTTTAACTGTTTTGTCAAGATTGTATTGAATAAGCGCTAATTCTGTAATATCAAGTGCTCGTGAACGATAGTCATGTTGAATGTTGGAAATTTGAACGGTATTTTGCGCACAACATTGCTGTAAAACATCGTGATAAACTTGCCAGGCGCTGCCTATTCCATCCCAGGATTGTTCTCGCATAAGATCGGAAAATAGCGGTGCGTTTGGTTTGCAAAGGCAATCGTTGATTATGGGTTGCATTAATCCATTTGCATCTGCTCGATATGCCGCAAAATAAATTTCCTGCATTCTTGCATCGAGTGCGATAATGACATTTTTGCTTTGATTGGTGCGGTAAAAGCCTTGTGCCATAGCCTGTAATGTTGAAATAGGAATAGCTGGTAAATTGGCGCCAAAACAAAGTCCTTGGGCAATGCTGGTTGCCAGGCGAATGCCGGTGAAACTCCCTGGACCACAACCAAAAGCGATAGCGTTTATTTGATGTAAATCCAAACCTGATTCAGTCAGAACTGCTTGTATCATGGGTAAAATTAGCTCACTTTGTTTTTGTGGCGCTAATTCATGGCGTTCGATTATTGAGTCGTTGATCTTTAGAGCCACCGAACAAGTGTCGGTAGCGGTATCGATAGCGAGTATTTTGGTAGTCATTTTAGGTTGTAATTTAAATTTTTGTATTTGGCTAACAATTTATGGAATGGACGCAACCCTCCCTCCCACCCAATAACCTATATTGAATTTGGATATTTGGCAATACCGTAATTTTTACTGTATTGAAATATTTGTGTTAATCAGGTATTTTTTGGGTGGGTGCGGTGGGTTGGCGCTTAACTTAAATATTTTTCTTTTCACATAGGTATTTGATATGAATCACAATGTTGTTGCAGATATAAATTTAGCTGCATTGCAGCACAATTTGCACGTAGTTAAGCAGCTTACTCCAAAGGGCGAAATTATTGCCATGGTGAAGGGTAACGCTTATGGGCATGGCGCTTGTGAAGTGGCAAAAAAACTACAGGCAGAATCAGAGGTTGCGCTTTTGGCAGTGTCTTGTTTGGATGAAGCTATGCAGTTGCAAAGTGCTGGAATTGCAAAAAAGATTTTGATCATGATGGGTTTTTTCGATGTGGAAGATTTGCGTTTAGTCGATCAATATCAATTTGCTACGGTTATTCATAATAGTCACCAGTTAGCGGTTTTAGAAAAAACTCCTTTGCAAAATTTGCTCGATGTGTGGTTAAAAGTCGATACCGGTATGCATCGTTTGGGATTTTCTCTCCAGGAAATACCAGCAGCTTATGAGCGTTTACTTGCCAGCGGTAAAGTTAATGCGCCAATTAAAATGATGACGCATTTTGCTGATGCCGATGATGCAACGAGCAATAAAACTAATGAACAAATGCAGTATTTTAATGAAGCTGTGAGCGTTTTTAGCGCTGGAATTGCTAGTGTTGCTAATTCTTCAGCGATTTTAAACTGGTCTGATTTTTCAGTTGGTTTTGTGCGTCCTGGTATTGTGCTATATGGTGTATCTCCGTTAGCAACAGGCAGTGGTCTGGATTTTGGTTTAAAACCGGTTATGACTTTAACTTCGCGTCTTATCGCTATACATGATTTACAAAAAGGTGATGCAGTTGGTTATCGCAGTACCTGGGTTTGTCCCGAGGCAATGCGCATTGGGATTGTAGCGGCTGGATATGGTGACGGCTATGCGCTTGGCGTTGAAAGCGGCACACCAATTTTGGTAAATGGCATAACGTGTTCGGTTATTGGACGTATTGCTATGGATATGACCTCAGTTGATTTACGAGTTTGTCCTATGGCTAAAATTGGTGATCCAGTGGTTTTATGGGGGCGCGGTTTACCGATAGAAATTATTGCGCGGCATGCAAATACTATACCTTATGAATTGCTTTGTCGTTTAACTTCACGGGTGAGATACGACTTTGTAGACGTAGACCGTAGCCGCGGGCTTTAGCCTGCGTGGTTGATATGGTGTATATATACCCATCGCCTTTTGAGTTGCGGCGTTGTTGCCATCGTCGCTCGTGTCCTCATGTATGTTTGTATACACTCCGGCACTCGCTCCTTGGCGCCTAGCCGCATTCTCAAAATGCTCGGGCCTATTTGCGTCAAACCCATTGTTTTGAATGGTAAAGAGTATATCAGGTTACGCAGGCTAAAGCCTGCGGCTACGGTCTGCGGTTACGTTGTATTTATGGTTTTTTAAATAATTTAACAACACGATATGCACGGATATGTAAATTAAATTGCTATATTTTTCAATAAATTATGTTTAAATATTTATTTTTTTAAAGTTAGTAGTTGAGAATTTGTAATTTTATAAAATTTACTGAAAATAGAAAAGCTTTGAAATTTGTTGGTATAAATGTAATAATCGTGGTCGTTTTAACTTATCGATTTCATGTCGACTTGCAATTTCACCTTCTGTGAAGTTGGGCTCATAGCTCAGTTGGTTAGAGCAGGGGACTCATAATCCCTTGGTCCTAGGTTCGAGTCCTAGTGGGCCCACCAATTAAAATCTGCGTTTCAAGTGATTAGCCTTTATTTAAGATATTCCAATGGTGCACTGATGGTGCAGTGTGCGGTAGCATTTATGCTCACGGTTAATAAGTGGTGAATAATGTATGAACGAAAAAGAACATTTCATTAAAGCATGTTTTGGCAATTGGAGGGAATATCTGGACAAAATTTATCGTTTAAAAAGTGAAAAGGGTAATTACTATTTGGATGTAATTTTTATAGCTTTGTGTTGTTTTATTGATGAATTATCACATTTTTTAGTTCAACAACGTCAAGGCGCAAAAAAACCATTTTTGGATTTGTTACAAAACGTTTCTAAAGATGATTGTTTTAGTCTGGTTGATTTGTTATTTTTTTATCAATGGAAATCAAATGGGTACTTAAAAACTAGCTCTGGTGGGTATTATAAAAAACTAAAAGATAATGATGCCTTATCTGAAGAAATTAAATCAATATTAATTGGTATTTATGGTGGCGATACCTCGGTTAACAGTAATAATACTCGTTATAAAAAGATTACTGATATTACTGAAGATTTAAAAAACTCAGGGTTTACTGATAAAAATAAAATAGAAGAATTTCAAAATTATTTAAAATTATTTACGGTTACCGATGTTCTCTATCACTTTGGTAGGTGTACAGCAGTTCATGAAGGTTATACTATGTTATTAAGCAATACTAGTAATGGCTATCAAGAAAATTATTTCATAACAATTGATTTATTAAAGGACACTTTGGGCAATATCTTAAATAGGTGGGAACAAACATGTTTAAGAAATAATAAAATGCCTTTTGAGTGTAATTTGTAAATAGTATCAAACGAATGCCTTTATTAATTTTGCACCTTTAGTGCACCACGTAAATAATAATATCTTTATAACGTATTGTTTTTAAAATAAAAATCATATTTGTTTGCGGTGATTATCTATCCCTTGTTGTCTTTTTTTAGCGAAGTTTATTAAATATGAATAAGGATTTACGGTTAATCTTGGAATATCACACTGAAGCCGAAAAGAACAAACCAGAATTTTTAAAGTTATTAACAGCCGCAAGTAATAAGCAGATTTTTTTGCTGGTCGGTAATGGTACAGAGGGATGGAATTGCAAAAGCCTAGTTGCAACAGCATTGTTTAGAAAACCGAAATCATCTGTTTTTGTTTTGCAGTCAACAACACGCTGTTTGGGGCGGTGGGCGATAATAGCATCAAAGCGAGCATCTTTTTGTCAGATGAAAATTACAAAATTTTAGATAAAGAACTGGAAAACAGTTTTAAAATCAGCATTGCTGATTTTAATATCCAAAATCAAATCAAAAGTGAACATAATTTAACAGTCCTAAAGAAAAAAAGACTGAAAATCAAAAAGAAAATATGTAAAATTATTTCTATCAAAAACCCCGACAAAACCTCAATAAAAATTGCTTTTGACAACATCGGTGAGAGGAAGGAAAGCATTGTGCAAAAAAGCAATATTTTTCTAAAAGAAAATAAAGCAAATTATCAAAAAGGTGAAAAACGCGAAATTAAAACTGCCGGCAAGTTAACTTTTTACGAGATAATCGAAAAAATTAATCGGTACACGCATCTTGATTGTTTAAGTTTTATTAAAATTTTGGAAAATAGCGGAGTTTCATGTGACGCGCTTATTGAAAAAGTTAATGCCAACGAGGAGATAATAAAATTTATCGTCGATGAAATTTTACTCAAGGTCTTTACTTATGAAAAAGAAGTAACTATCCGTGAAGAAGAAATTGAGCTTACAAAGGCTTATCCTTTTAAAATTAAAATCGAAAGCCTATTTGATGAGGTTTTTAGTAAAGAAATCGGGTTTAAGGAATTTCAGGAGTTGAATAAAGAATTTGAGTATAGGATTGTTTTTGATGTAAAATTGGGGAAAATTATAAATAACAATTCCTGTCTTGCGCTAATTAGGGAATCGTAGATAATGAATGTATTTTTGATAAACAGATAAAATATTGGGTTTCATAATATGGGAAAAATAATAACGTTCTTTAATCATAAAGGTGGTGTTGGTAAGACTACTTTGGTGCATAATTTAGGTTTTATTTTAGCTGATAAAGGGTACAAGGTATTGCTCATCGATGCTGACCCACAAATGAATTTAACTGCAGCGATATATGGGCTTTCTACTAGCGTTGAATATTCGACAGACGAAGGGTCTAAATGGAGTGAAAATGTTAAAAAATATATTTCGTTATTTGAATATCTTAATGCTGAATTAAAAGGAGAGCAGTGTGATAAAGAAATATTTCGTGTTAACTCGGAGCGCTCTAGCTGTGGTTACTTAGATCTAATTTCTGGTTCAATCAATGTAGCTAGCATTGAGGTTGATCTTTACGGGATTATTAAAAATAGAAATGAATTTACAAGTAACATACCGTATAAGTTTGAGCGATCTATTAGAAAGCATAAGGATAGTTACGATTTTATTTTGATCGATACTTCACCTAGTGCAAGTAGCATAGTTAATGCTTTGATAATGATGTTGAGTGATTATTTTATAGCCCCAGTTTCTCCCGCATTTTTTTCGTTACAGGCAATAGATAATTTAAGTTCGATTTTTCAGAATTGGAATCAATTGCTTGGTGAATATCAAACAACTCAAAGTTTTAAAGGGCTTAGCTTTCAATATAAATTCTTAGGTTTGGTGATTCAAATGGCTAAGAGATTTAATGGTGGTAGTGTTCAGCAAGGAACCTCGTTTTCTAAAGCAGCAGAAAAATGGATAAACGATATAAATAATAGTGTTAAAAAGTTTCAACAATTTGCTATAAGAAGGGGATTGTCTATTTCAGAAGATGAATTTAAGAAGTTTTTTGGTGTTGAATCTAACCCTTTTATAATTCAAAAATGTTGTGATTTCACCCCGCAACTAAGATCGATAGCAGAGAAAGCTGGTGTGCCAGTGGTGCATCTCACTCAGGAAATATGTAACAAATATAAAGATCCTCAGGCTGTGGTAGATATTACAAAAGAAAACGGACAATATGCAATATCATTTAGAAGCATTTCTGATTCTTATAATAATATTGCCGATGGCTTGAGAGCATTGTTAAATGACTAATCTATTGAAGCAGCAGTTTGATCATTTCACTGACTCTCAAGAATCGATAAATAGGTGCCACCTAAAAAAATAATTTTTGGTGCACTAGCTGGCAAATAAATACAACTTTTGACAATAAGCCACATTAACTTTGACTGCTTAACTATTTGATTTTATTATTGTTATGTTTTGTAGGTTTTTGCTGTTTTTTGTATTATTAGGACTCATAATCCCTTGGTCCTAGGTTCGACTAAATCGACAGGACAGTCGATTTAGAACGGCGAAGCCGGCCCCGAAGGGGCGAGTTACAGGAAGTAACGAGTAATCCTAGTGGGCCCACCAATAATCTCAAACAAGTCTTTCGATTTTCGTATCAGAAAAAATATCATATTGCAAAAGGTCGAGAACCTAGGTTCGACTAAATCGACAGGACAGACGATTTAGAACGGCGAAGCAGGTCCCGAAGGGGCGAGCGAGTTACAGGAAGTAACGAGTAATCCTAGTGGGTCCACCGCTAAAATCTACGTTGCAGAGAAATATCCTTTCTTTGAAATCTTAAAATGGTGCACTGATGGCGCATTTTTTTTATGGTAAAATACGAAAGATTTGCCATAAAATATAAACTTTTAATTTTAATTTTAAACGATGGGTTTCTTTTTGTGGGGGTTGAATTGGAGGTCAGTCTTAAGCCCTGTGTTTTTAGATGTAACAGAGCTTAAGAATTAACCGTCATTATATTTTTAATCTAGTAAGCGCATCGGAATTATATTGAGTGGTTGTTGTATATTTTGGAGTCGTTGTTGCTGTTGTCGGAGTTGCTGAGCGGCACGATATTGTGACATTTGATCATTGTTGCCAAGTTGTCCTGTTCCTGGGGTTGTTGGTCCTTCGATCGGTGAAGGCTGTATAATCTCTTCTTTAATGGTAATGGTGAAGTGGTGTTTGAAAATGCCGAGTGAATTTAAATAAGCTGCGTATTCATTTATAGTAGTTGGTGTTTTTTGAGTCAGGCTGTTTTTTATGTTTTTTTTAGGCATGGTATTTCCTCTTGGATTTAATAATGTTTACTGTTAATTTGAGCTAAAAACAAATTGGTATTTTTTGTTTTGTGTAGGCAGGATATATGAACTAGCTTAGATGAATCTGAAATTGGTTTCATTTTTACTTAAATTAGTTATGGAAATGCTTAAGATGTAATGTGTTTTACGCAATTATTCATTTGGAAACCGATGGGGGAACCCCAAAGACACCGTAGTTGCAGGTTTCAACCCGCGCGGACGATAACGCGCATATGTTTGGATTTGTACAATATTAGGTAAATCCCAAAAACATAAATCAGAAATAAAGCCATATTAAGAAACACGAAATTTGCATCAATTTAACCGCGCTAGCTAAAGCATGCGGCTATGGGATTGCGGCTACAACTTTGCTTTAAGTGTATCTTAAGCAAAACAAGTCTTTATTCCCCCTATTTAACGATATGTTAAGATTAATGTTATATACTTGTGTGTAATAAGACATCTAACGAAAAATCTTAAAAATAATAGGGTAGGAAAAAAGTATGATACAACAACAAAACACAAGTAAAAGTATATTTCGTAAAGTTAACAGCTTTCGTAGGAATTTAGTGTCTGATGTGGCGTTAATTCGTAAGCTTAACTATACTGGACCAACCGATAATGGGTGGGTGGAATATATAAAGAATGCAGTGGACGGAGATTTCCTCTTTACTGAGGGTGTATTAAATCCTGTTAATAAAAGTTTAGTTTTGACTATCACACAACCTGATGTACAACTAGCACAAGTGCAATTAAACACATCACTTGTGAAACTTAATAAATTTAAGGAGCTGCTTGAAGGGGCTGTTGGTATATATAATAAAGATAGTTCTCATATTGAAAAATTAGCCGCGGAAAAAATTGTTGTCACGGTGGCTCCTGATGGAAAGTCTGCGTCAATTACTTTGAGTAAAGAAATTTATGAGTATATGGGCATTACAAGCGAAGACATGCTGACGGTTAATAGTTCAGCAGCTCCAACAGCAAATTCCGCTGCTCATTCTTCTTCGATTACCTCTTTGTGTCCTGGTCAACCGCAGGCGAAATTACAACCACATACACAATCTTTAGTTAAACCGATATCTGTAATTACCACTTTGCAACCAGTGCAGCAGCCGTTGCCTCAGTCTTCTGGTGCGCCAGTCTCTTTAGCAGCATCGGCTAGTGCGCAGGCGATAAACAAAAAGCCACCGGAAAAAATAAAAAAGAAGAAGTCAAAACATTCTAGCGCTTTACCCGAATCGCAGTCGATTGCTCCAATTTCTAATGCAACATCTATAACATTATCGGGAGCTGCGCCGGCACCATTGGCAGCAGTACCAGTAGTACAACAGGTTACTCCAGTGCCATTAATGAGATGTATTTTACCTCGTGCTACACAATCTGGATTAGCGGTAAAATCATCCCCACTAGAAAAAAATGAAGTATCAAAAATAGAAGCAAATGCTATTTTAGATGCTCTTAAAATGCGATTTGATACTCGAAACAGCAGAAATGAGGTCAGAGAATTACTCTCGGATCTAAAATTTGATATTACTGTTAAATATATAGATCATCATGGCTATATGCTGCAGTTTAATGTAAAACCTGGTTGTATAGATATGTCAGTTCAACAGCATGTTATGAATATTCATACAGCTATGCAAAATGCTGCGCAAGGGGATCCTTTAATTCAACGTTGCGCAATAGTAAATTCTTTCCAAGGGTTGCCTCCTTTGTTAAAAATAGATATTGATTTTTCTAATAAACTGATAAAGGACTATTTTCCAGCTAAGGGCAGACAGATAGTGATAGCTACTCAGAATGAAAGGCAGCTGAAAGGGGTTGAAGAGCAGGCAATAATGAATTTATTTTTATCACCACAGTTTTTAAAAGAGTATATTGATCTAACCGCGTTAATGAGAAATTCGTATCATCATTTTTCAAAAAATCGATCTATCAATACAACGCAATTGGTAGATACGTATGAGGAAAGGTCTGCCACCAATAAATGTGGTTGTTGTTGTTTTTTTCGTTCTCAGCCACAACCATCTACTCAGCATCAGCAGAATACAGGTCATATAGCAAATGGTTATCAATGGCTTCCGGGTAGTGAAATGTAGCCGCAAGCTAAAGCTTGCGGTCACAGGTTTTTAGGGCAATTTTTTGTAATTATTTTTATGCTTTTGCAGTAAATACCAACTTACCCTTTTTGTAATCCACTTTAATTATGCTGTCTGGTAAATGTGTGCCTTGCAAAATTTGTTGTGCTAATGGATTTTCCAAGTGTTGTTGAATGACGCGTTTTAGTGGGCGAGCGCCATATACTTGGTCGTAGCCGATAACGGATAAATGATCTAAAGCATCTTCGGTAACTTCCAAGTATAAATTGCGATCTTCTAAACGTTTGGCAAGACGAGCGATTTGGATATTGGCGATTGGACGCAATTGTTCTGGGCGTAATGAATGGAATACGACCAATTCGTCAACGCGATTTAAAAATTCCGGACGAAAATATTTTTGTGCGGTTTCTAAAACAGCTTCTTTGATTTTTTCATAACCTTCCGCGGCTAATTCCTGAATTTGTTGTGAGCCAAGATTGGAAGTCATGACAATGACGCAATTACGAAAATCGACAGTGCGACCTTGACCATCAGTCAAACGACCATCATCTAAAACCTGTAATAAAATGTTGAAAACATCGTGATGAGCTTTTTCGATTTCGTCCAATAAAATCAATGAATAAGGTTTACGGCGTACGATTTCGGTTAAATAACCGCCTTCTTCATAACCGACGTAACCAGGAGGTGCGCCAATTAAGCGTGCGACGGAATGTTTTTCCATAAATTCTGACATGTCAATACGGACAATCGCTTCTTCAGTGTCGAATAAAAATCCGGCTAAAGTTTTGCAAAGCTCGGTTTTACCAACTCCAGTAGGACCCAAAAAGATAAACGAACCAATTGGACGATTGGGATCGGAAAGTCCGGCGCGAGAGCGGCGAATCGCATTGGAAACTACCGTGACTGCTTCATTCTGACCAATAATGCGGTGATGTAATGCTTCTTCCATATGTAAAAGTTTATCGCGTTCTCCTTCCAAGAGTTTGCTAACTGGAATATGTGTCCATTTTGCTACGATTTCGGCGATTTCTTCTTCAGTGACTTTATTACGCAATAGGTGTGTGGTTTGTGTTTCTTTTTCTATTTTCAAGGCCTCGGCAAGTTTTTTTTCTAGCTCAGGAATGCGACCATATTGCAGTTCCGACATTTTAGTTAGATCCATCGCGCGTTGGGCAACGTCTTTTTCTAGGCGCGCCTGATCGAGTTGTTCTTTAATGGCTTGTGCGCTTTGTAATTTAGCTTTTTCGGTTTTCCAGATTTCCTCAAGATCGGAATATTCTTTTTCAATTTCAGCAATATTTGCTTCCAAGTCGGTTAGGCGTTTTTTGGATTCTTCGTCAGTTTCTTTTTTTAGCGCTTCACGTTCGATTTTTAATTGAATCAAACGGCGATAAAGGCGGTCCATGTCTTCCGGTTTGGAATCCATTTCAATACGAATTTTACTGGCAGCCTCATCAATTAAATCGATGGCTTTATCGGGTAAATTGCGATCGGTAATGTAGCGATGTGAAAGGGTAGCTGCTGCAATGATTGCTGAATCAGTAATGTCGACCCCGTGATGTAATTCATAGCGTTCTTTTAAGCCGCGCAAAATGGCAATACTGTCTTCAACGCTTGGTTCGTCGACCAAAATTTTCTGAAAACGGCGTTCCAAAGCGGCATCTTTTTCAATATATTTACGATATTCATCAAGTGTAGTTGCGCCAATACAATGCAATTCGCCGCGGGCGAGGGCAGGTTTTAACATGTTGCCGGCATCGATAGAACCCTCGGCCTTACCTGCACCGACCATAATGTGTAATTCATCAATAAAAAGAATAACTTGCCCTTCTTGTTTGGCAATATCTTTTAAAACCCCCTTGAGGCGCTCTTCAAATTCACCGCGAAATTTTGTGCCGGCGATTAATGCTGCCAAATCAAGAGAGAGTAAACGTTTGCTTTTTAAACCATCAGGCACTTCGCCATTGATAATGCGTTGCGCCAATCCTTCGACAATAGCGGTTTTACCGACGCCTGGTTCACCAATTAAAACAGGATTATTTTTGGTGCGACGCTGTAAAACCTGGATAGTGCGGCGAATTTCATCGTCGCGTCCGATAACGGGGTCAATTTTACCTTGTTCGGCGCGTTCAGTTATGTCGATCGTATATTTGCCGAGTGCACCGCGTTGTTCTTCAGCGCCGGCATCGTTGACATTCTGCCCGCCGCGCATATCGCTAATCGCTGTTTCTAAAGCTTTTTTTTCCGCGCCAGCGTCTTTTAAAGCGCGCCCAAGTGCGCCTTTATCTTCCAGTGCAGCTAGGACAAATAATTCACTGGAAATGAATTGGTCTTTGCGTTGTTGGGCGAGTTTGTCGGTTAAATTAAGTAGGCGATTCAGGTCGTTAGAAATATGAATTTCGCCACCTGTGCCACTAACCTCAGGCATTTGATCGATGATTTTATCGATTGAGTTACGTAAATTGGCAAGATTGACTTGAGCTTTAGTTAAAAGGCTAAAAGTTGAACCATTTTCCTGATCAAGCAGGGCTTTCAAGACATGGGCTGGTTCAATAAAAGCGTGGTCTTTGCCAATAGCGATTGATTGGGCATCAGCAAGGGCAACTTGGAAATTGCTGGTTAGTTTGTCTTGACGCATAATTTCAACCTTTTAGATTTAAATTAAAAAATTCACGATTTGAATATTGTAATTATATATTATTGTGGGGATTTTGAAATATTCAAGCAATACCGTATTTTTATTGGTTGGGTTATAATGGCTTAATTTTAAAAAAACTTGAGGTGAAAACTATGGTTTCGAACAGTTCTTTTATTATCAACGAAGCGCAAATCCAGGGTATTTTATCCAAACAACGACCGATTTCTGCTCTAGAAACGCGGGATATTCTTGCGAAGGCTTTAGGGTTTAAAGGATTAGATTTATTCGATGTTGCCGCTTTAATGACGGTAACAGATAAAGAATTACTTGAAGAAATTTTTCATGCTGCTGCGGAAGTTAAAAAAGAAATCTATGGTAAAAGATTGGTTATTTTTGCGCCATTATATATTTCTAATTTTTGCAATAATGAATGTTTGTATTGTGCTTTTCGCGCTAAAAATAAAGAATTGCAGCGTCGCGCTTTAACGCAACCTGAAATAGCCGCAGAAGTTAAATGTTTAATTGAGCAGGGGCAGAAACGTATTTTATTGGTAGCGGGCGAGTCATATACGGGCGAAGGTTTGCAATATGTTTTTGATGCAATCGATACGGTTTATTCGGTTAAAAGTGAGCATGGTGAAATTCGTCGCGTGAATGTCAATGTTGCACCGCTTACATTAGAAGAATTTAAAAAACTTAAGGATGCGGCGATTGGGACTTATCAGTTATTTCAAGAAACCTATCATCGTGATACTTACAAAGAAATGCATGTTGCGGGTAAAAAAGCCGATTATGATTGGCGATTGACTGCGATTGATCGCGCTATGGAAGCTGGAATTGACGATATTGGGATTGGGATTTTATTTGGACTTGCTGATCCGCGTTTTGATGTTTTAGCTTTATTACAACATATTGCGCATTTAAACGATAAATTTGGCATTGGACCACATACCATCAGCATACCGCGTTTAGAACCAGCATTGGGCTCTAGTTTAGCTAGTGCGCCGCCGTATTTGGTTTCTGATGATGAGTTTTGTAAAATTATCGCCATTTTGCGTTTAGCAATTCCTTACACAGGAATTATTTTATCGACTCGGGAAACGAGCGACTTTCGGCGCAGAGCATTTTCTTTGGGTATTTCACAAATTTCTGCAGGAAGTCGCACAAATCCTGGTGGTTATGGTGATGTGGAAAAAAATAGCTCGGTAGCAAGTCAATTTTCTTTGGGTGATCATCGTTTGCTTGATGAAGTAGTGCGCGATGTTGTGGAATTTGGGTTTATGCCAAGCTTTTGCACAGCATGTTACCGCTCAGGGCGTACTGGTGAAGAATTTATGGCTTTAGCCAAATCAGGCAAAATTAAAAACGTTTGTACGCCAAATGCTTTGGTGTCTTTTCAGGAATATTTGCAATATTATGCCTCACCAAAAACTCTTGAGGCTGGTGAAAAATTAATCGCTAGAGAATTATCATCTTTGCCGGAAAATCAAAAACAGCTGGTCGAAAAATTGTTGGCAAAAGTAAGGGGCGGGGAAGGGGATGTTTGTGTTTAAGGTTAGGGACAGAAAATATTCTGTCCCTACGATGTGAAATTAAAGGGAAACTCCAAATAGAAATGCGGCAATGTTAATAGTACTTATAGTATACAACAGGACAAATCTGATTTATGGAGAAGATAATCTTGGTGAACGGCGATATAATTAAGAAAAGCGTTGTTTATTTTTTGTTGAATTATCTGAGGAGTGTTGTGGTTGTAGCATTGTGCTTTCATATATGCTGCGCACTCTGCGGCTGCTCGATGTATTGCAGGAAATTTTTCTACAATTCCTGTTGATACGCCAGACTCCACACATTCCAGTTGAATGTGGTTAAAATTTGCGATACTAAGAAAAACTTGGTCTATCTGTTGTTGGGTTAAGATTTTTCCTTGTACGTATTTGTGTATATAGAGCCCAACTTCCTCGCAACGAATATTATTTTCTAATAAAATGTTTGGGGATACGCCTGCCTCCAAGAGCTTTATTTGCGATTTGTACATCATATTGTACCTATGTTCGTAGCTAAGACGGGGAATTTCTTTAGGGTCTGCTCCAAATGCTATTAACCCTCTAAGGTTTTGAAAAGAATTATCAAGAGGTGATTTTAAGCAAAGCTTGATAATTTCATCTGTGGAAGTGCTATTCACTGCTTCTTGTATTGTTAATTTTCTGGCAGAGATTCTTTGTATTGTACGGGGATGTAATAGGAATTCTTTTTGTGGATAAATAGGACCGCCTGGAATGTTTTTTGTTCTTATGTATTGTTGAATTTGATCTTTCTCTTCTTTGGATAGCGCTTGGTAGTAGAGGGGTTGTAGTGGTGCTGGAATAGGCGTTGGTGTATAACCAGGAATGCATGCTCCAATGCAATGGAGAAGCGCAATAGGTCTAATAATTGTATCTTGTACTGCATCTTGTATTGTTAATGTGCCGGCAGAGATTGCCTGTATTGTCAGGGGATACAATAGGAATTTTTTTTGTGGATTAAAAAAAGGATCGTCTGGAACATTTATTTTTATGTGTTTTTGAATTTGATCTTTCGTTTTTTTGGATAGTGCTTGGTCGTAGATGGGTTGTAGTGGTGCTGAAATAGGTGTTGGTATATAGCAGTCAGAAAAGCATGCTTCTCCAATGCAATTAAGAAGTGCAACACGTCGTATCGCTTCCGATCGGGCGGTTAGCATTCCTTCTTTGTTAATGTGGGCTGCATTTTTTAAACTCCACATATCCAAATGCTTAAAAATTTCCTGGTACATGTCTCGAGGGAGTGTCTTGAAAAACATAAATGCTGGTTTTGTTGGGGTCTGCATCATAAAAGTAGCCTCTAAATTAGAATAAATATTTCATTACTTTTGCGTATATTAATATAATTAAACACATAAAAATATAAACACACAGATGTATTAACATAATCTTAATTATATATATTCTAATAAACATATATAATTTGCAAGATAGATTGAATGAGAAGAATTATATATAATTCACCGTTCAGGTTTTATTTTTAATTTAATTTCAGGACTTATCATGCAACTTGCCCCCAAAAGTTTCCGTTGTCATATTGGTATTTACGGTCGTCGTAATGTTGGTAAATCAAGTTTGATGAATCTTGTGACAAGACAAGAGGTTTCAATTGTTTCGCAAGAAGCGGGAACAACAACCGATCCTGTCGAAAAACCGATGGAATTTTTGCCGCTTGGTCCAGTTTTATTTATTGATACGGCTGGGATCGATGACAGTGGCGATTTAGGTAAATTGCGCATTGAAAAAACTAAAAAAATCTTTGAGCGTACTGATTTGGCAGTAATTGTTACGGAGGCGAATGTTTTTGGTGAATTTGAAGAAAAACTTGCTGAAGAGTTTACGCAGCGCAAAATTCCTTTTGTAATTGTTTTAAACAAAATTGATCTTTATCCTACTGATGAAAATATAATCAATCGCTTTGGGCGAAAACATTGCGTTGCTTTATCTACCAAAGATGCAACAAGTCTTGCCGCATTTCGTAAAGCTATTTTAGCGGCAGCTCCTGAGGAATTATTTAATAATCCTGTGATTTTGCGTGATATTTTGGGTCCGAAAGAAATTGCGATTCAGGTAATGCCGATTGACAAAGAAGCACCTAAAGGTCGCTTGCTTCTTCCTCAAGTTCAAGCTTTACGCGATTCTCTTGATGGCGGCGCGATCAGTATTGTGGTTAAAGAAAGTGAATTGCAAGATGCTTTAAATGCTTTGAAAGTACCACCAAAATTAGTTATCACTGACTCTTCGGTTTTTCATTTAATTAAAGATATTGTGCCAAAAAACGTCTGGCTAACTAGTTTCTCTATTTTGTTTTCGCGTTTGAAAGGCGATTTGGTTTCGCAAACTTTAGGTGCATTAACTCTGAAGCAATTAAAACCAGGGGATAAAGTTTTGATTAGTGAGGCGTGTTCGCATCATCCGATTGAAGACGATATTGGTCGGGTTAAAATTCCGCGTTGGATTAAACAATACGTTGGCGGTGAAATCGATTTCACAATTAAGCAAGGACACGATTTTCCATCTAATTTGAAAGATTATAAGTTAGTGGTTTTTTGTGGTTCATGTATGTTTAATCGCAGGGAAGTTCTAAGCCGAATTTTGGCGTGTCACGAAGCAGGCGTACCATGTACAAATTATGGATTGGTAATTGCATTTTGTTTGAATATGTTAGAGAGGGTTCTTGAACCTTTTCCAGAAGCGGTTGCTGCGTATCGGGCGGTTTGTGAAGATAAAGATATGTAAATATAATTACCATATGAATCAATAAGTTACGAACAGAGCGCAAAAAAATATATGATTAATACAGAAATCGAAAAATGGTTACGCACCACTGATTCAGATAAACTGGAAGAACTATGGAAACTTGCCGATACAGTGCGTTTGGATAACGTTGGTGATGAAGTGCACTTGCGTGGGCTTTTGGAGATTTCCAATTACTGTTGCCGTGCTTGTGCTTACTGCGGTATTAATTGTCAAAGTGATGAAGTGACAAGATACAGGATGAATGAAGCGGAAATTATGGAGGGTGCAAATAAAGCAGCAGCTTTAAATTATGGCACGGTGGTTATGCAATCCGGTGAGGATTACGGTTTTTCTACCGAATTTATTAGCAATATTGTTAGGCGCATTAAACAAGAAACGCCTTTGGCGGTAACTTTGAGTTTCGGTGAACGCTCATATGGGGATTTGAAAGCCTGGAAAGAAGCTGGTGCTGATCGTTATTTATTACGTTTTGAAACGTCTAATCCTGAACTTTATAATTTAATTCACCCCAAATTAAATAAAGATGACTCTAGGCGTGATCGTATTGCAATTTTAAAAGAGCTAAAAGAAATTGGTTACGAAGTTGGTAGTGGCGTTATGATTGGTATTCCCGGGCAAAGTTATACTTCTTTGGCGGAGGATATAAAGCTTTTTGCTAAACTGGATTTGGATATGATTGGGGTTGGTCCTTACATACCTGATCCCAATACTCCGCTTGGTGCAGGAAGTGTTAGATTAGAAATTGCATCTGATGAACAAGTACCAAATTCTGAAATCATGACATACAAAGTGATAGCTTTAGCTAGATTAATGTGCCCACAAGCCAATATTCCAAGTACTACGGCACTTGCAACGTTGAATAAAGCTCGTGGGCGGGAATTGGGATTAATGCGCGGTGCGAATGTGGTTATGCCGAATATTACCCAGCCCAAATACCGCATTCATTACACGCTTTACCCAAATAAAGCCTGTCTAACCGATACCGCCGAAGCTTGTCATCAGTGTATGCAGCTCAGAATTGAATCTATTAGGCGTAAGGTCGGACAAGGGCAGGGTGGAAGGAAAAAATAAGAAAAACCCTGGTCGAAAAACGTGACCAAGTCTTGTATCTGACTTCAATTTGAGATGCAGGACTTGACCCAACTTGTGTTTTTAATTCAAAATTACTTGGTCAGGAGGTAGAGGGATGAATTATTCGTATCCGTCCTGGATGCTATCCCATTGGGTTCTCATTCCTTGAGCTATAGCAAGAATTTGTAGTTTGGATGGGGTTGGGGTTTTTGCTTAAATCTTAATTGGCGGAGAGGGAGGGGTTCGAACCCCCGGAGGACTTGCATCCTCAACGGTTTTCAAGACCGCCGCTTTCGACCGCTCAGCCACCTCTCCGAACAATGAATTGCATATTTTTAATAAAATAATGTGCAATTTGTGATATAATACACGACAAGTTTTTTAAATTTACTTTAAATTGACTCATTTGTTAATTAAAATCACAATTTTTTTGAGTTTAAAATATAACATATTGAAAAATATAG
>MGXG01000062.1 GCA_001801285.1 Gammaproteobacteria bacterium GWE2_37_16 | reverse complement strand
CGAATTGGACAAAAGCACGACTAGTCCAGCTTTCGGAGGTATTTTATGAAAGTTTGTCGTGTACAAAGTAAAATTTTATGTAAATTAAATTGCTATATTTATCAAATAGTTAACTTTGAGTCTGGGAAAATAATGCGAAATTTAAAACTTCTTATGTCGATTTTCTATAGTCAACTTGTAAATTTAGTTTTGGTAAACTTGTCTTAAAACTATCTATTATAATATCGCGGATATCGATATAAGTCTCTACCACATCTTTTGCTCGGGAAAAGTTATAACTATTACCACCGGTCCACATAAAGTCGCTCACAGCAACGTCGTAATATTTGTCTGCCTGAATATGGGTGCCATCAGTCAGTGTCATAGAGCGAATTTGTTTGCCGTGAGGAACATTAAGATCAAGGTCAACTTTCACACCACTAAATTGTCCATCATCTAATCCGCTTTCGATAGTTTTCTTCAAGTCAGCCCCTGATAATTTAAAGCGTACAATATAATCATCAAATGGCAAAATATCGTATATATCGCCAACGGTAATCTTTCCTTTAAAAAGTGACTTCCTAAATGCGCCGCCATTTAATATGGCAACCTGCACGCCGAATTTTGTTCGTACCAAGTCGCAAATCCATTTTCCTAAAGGAGAAAGACCATGGTGCCTTACATGTATCAGGTCATTTTGCACATAGCCTATTACTTCGCCAATTTTATCTTTAAAAGTTTTTTGCACGTTATTGTAAATTCCCAAAGCTTGTTGGTCAGGCGTCAAAGAATCTTTTTTTAGATAGATTTTTTCAATTTCAGGGACAATTTGTTCAAGTTTATTTTCGCCATCTAAATCAATTTTTAATTTGCCGATGTTTTGTCCATATTTGCCTGCCTGTATTATTGGAATATGGTGTAGGTAACCACAAACAACTTGGTGACTATGCCCAGTAATAACGGCATTTAATCCATTTGTATGTTCTACTAAGTTTAATAATTCTTTTCCAGAAATTTCACGAGTTTCTAAGTTTTGCCAAGATGGTATGTGAGTGAGTGCAATGATTATATTTGGTCTGCCTTCTTTTGCTTTACCTGCTTTTAAATAATTGATCCAATATTGCGTTACTGTTGCCGGATTTTTGAATTTTAGCTGTGACACATTAGTTCTTTTGGTTGTATATGGAGTTTCGATGGTTGCTAATCCAATGAAAGCAATTTTAACACCATCTTTTTTAATCATTAAGTATGGCTTAGCCCAAGATGGAATATGGTGTGTTTTGGTGTCTAATATATTGGCAGCCAAAAAAGTAAAATTACCTTCTTTGCTCCAGGTTTTAAAAGAATCTTGCCCCCAGTCGAACTCATGATTACCTACCGCCGATGCTTGTACATTGATGATGCGCATCATCTCTGAAATTATCGCGCCATGCGTTAGATTGGATAAAGCGGAACCTTGATAATTATCACCCGCAGACACTACTACGTAATTGGGATTTTGTTTTTCAATATCTAAAATAGAGCTAACAAACTTTGCCATACCTGGATTTGGTTCTTGTGCGATTAAGCCTTCATCAGCTTTGCCGTGAAAATCATTAAAGGCAATAATATCAATTTCTTTGGCGTTAGCAGCTAATGTTAAAATACATACGACAAAAATAAAAAAATAACGAAGATTTTTTTGCATAATTTTAAATCTGTAACAAAAGTGGGTTTGTTTGTATTATGCGATTTTTTCTCTTGGTATACAAAAATAAATAAGGTTGCAAAAGGAGCGGAGACTTTCTATAGTATCTATCACATAAAAGAAATTATTTGTGTGAAAACTAAAAAGTCAAAAGGTATATAAATGAAATGTTGTTTAAATTCAAAGTGTTGTATTTTTAATGAAGTTTTTTTGCAATATTTATTGCCAAAACGGCTACTTTCTAAAATTGTCGGCGGATTGATGCGTTGTCGCAATGTTTGGTTGAAAAATTTACTGATTGATTGGTTTGCTAATCATTACCAGATCGACATGCACGACGCCATTGAGTCTGACCCCCATGCTTATCCAAGTTTGGAGGATTTTTTTATTCGTAAAGTAAAGTCTGAAGCTCGACCATTCGTTGACGGAAAGAAGGAAATATCCTGTCCTGTTGATGGTGAAATTAGTCAAGCAGGAGAAATTAATACCAATACACTCCTACAAGCGAAGGGCAAGGAATTTCATCTTGTTGATTTGTTGGGTGGGGACCAAAAACGCGCCAAAAATTTTGCATCGGGTAGTTTTGTCACAATTTATTTAGCGCCGCATGATTATCATCGTGTTTATATGCCGTATGATGGTGTTTTAAAGGAAATGATTTATATTCCTGGTCGATTGTTTTCCGTAAATGCAGCTACAAGTTCTACTATTGATAATTTATATGCCCGTAATGAAAGATTAGTTTTGTTTTTTGAAACAAGTTTTGGACCTATGGCTATGGTTTTGGTAGGAGCTTTGATTGTTGCTGGCTTAAATACATCTTGGGCTGGTAAAGTAGGGGCAGAAAAAACCACAACACTCAGTTCCTGGACCTATGACGAAAAGCACCAAATATCACTAAAACGTAGCGATGAGGTTGGATATTTTACTTTTGGATCGACAGTGATTTTGTTGTTTCCAGAGGGAAAAGTTAATTGGAATAAACGCATGGTTAGTGAAAAGATAGTGGAAATGGGGCAGTTGCTAGGGATGATTATGGATTAAAATATGTTTCCATAGTCGCAGGTCTGAGTTAGCGTGGTTGGTGTTGCGCGTATGTTTATTTTGGTACAATTTTGTGTAAATTCCCATTAAACCTAAAACGCGAGTCAAAGCCTGTGACTACGATACAGCTACGGAGTTGTGGTTATTGGTTGTGGCGCATTCGCTGTTTCTACAGCCCAGTCCTTGGGATTTTTCCAGCTAGCATGTTCTGTTTTGGCAAAATGTACATGCATGATTCCACTTTTTTCTAATTTCTGAAGATTAGGCAATTCATAAGTGTAAAAAGTCCGATTTTTAAAAGCCCCCTGCACATAACACCAGCTTTCAACTGGTCGACCAGTGGCTTTTTTAATTAGGACCGCCATATTAGTATAACTTTGGGAAAAGTTACCCCATAACTGGAAAGGCTGCTTTGGAGTTACCAAATATGGATCGATATATTCTTTCTTATTGATGATAACTTTACCTTGTATTCTATTAGCGCGATCATACCAGTATTCTCTATTCATAGTGACGTATGGTGCGGTGTAATAAGATGTTGTTCCGCCAATCCAAATAGCTATATTTAATGGTTGTCCAAGTTTGGATGGTGCGTTACTTACCTCTTTCATGAAATTTGTTACGCTTGGGAAGTTTTTGGGATTTGACCAGTAAACCATGTTGACTTGCGTGCCATGTTTTGCAATTCTCGGGTCTATGGCTATTAACTTGTTGAACAATTGTTTGCTGAAAGCTTGTTTTTGTGTCTCAATTAATTTTTGTGTAGGGTTGGTGAAAATGGGTGAACCATAATTTTGAGACTTGAATTTATCTTGAGCACAGCCGCAAAGTAAAAGAACTGAGAAAAAAACCAATACTAATGGAAATGTTTTTTTATATGTTTTTAAAAGCATTGTACTACGATCCAGGGCTTTGAGCAGGTGTAGTAGTGCGGGCTCCACTAAAGCCCGCAACCACGATATTTGCAGTTAAGGGTGAGATTATTCTCCATCATCCCCAATTACCCCGACTGGGCAACTGTCTAAAGCTTCGCGACAGATTTTGATGCCAGCATCGTTATTGGGCTGAGTTTTAACATAAGCTACACCACTTGCTGAATCTTCCGCAAAAAAATCACCTGCGCTTGAATAGCACATGCCGCAATTGATACAACCACTATCAACGTAAAATTTACCAGCAACATTTTTTGCTACTTTTGCATTTTTATTTGCCATTTTTTATCTCCCAGATTAATTGAAATTTAGTTACTAAACCTAATTTAAACAGCTACAATTAGAGTCTAAATTGATGGAAATTTCAACTTTTTTATTTTATATCATTAAGGCTATTTTAAGTTTTTCTTGGTACTATAATTATAGTTATATGAAAAACTTATTTAAAAGAGAGATGCTATGTCATTTTTGTTAAAAAGCAACGAAGAACCGATTTTGTCTGCAATTGCCGTTAATAATGGATTAAGAGAATTAAGTAGCGTGGGTTTTTTGGTTGGTAAGACAACTGGAACCAAAACTCCAACAACCAATTCTCAAATTTCAAAAGATTTAAAGTGCAATTTGCTTAGAATAGAAGGGATAGAATCCCAGGATGGAGCAGAATTAGATGCTGAGCTAGTTAGAAAATATGGGGAAGTTACAGCACAAAAATTGCGTGATTCATATAGCCAAGACTTATTTGGAAATTGTCTTTCGCCACTACGCTTCCCCTTGAGTGGAGTTGGGCAGTACATTACAGGAGCAATGAATAGTAATTGTAAACGTAATGTTACTATTAAAAAACAAGGAAATGATGTTATCGCTATCGCTGAGGCGGAAGGATTTCCTGTTATTAATCCAGCAGATCCTAACATGGAAACAAATATTTTAACTATTCCAGGTAAAGTTACCAATTTTTACAAATTGACCGATCAGGGATTTAAGCTAGAAGAGACTAGTATAAGTAATTCTTTGTTAAAGGATTTATTTTTAGGGACTAAACAAACATCAGTTACACAGGCAGAGGTTGATACAACTCAAAGAGAAGAAGATGCTAAAGCGGCATTATTAAGAAACTTCAAAGAATTGCGTGGTTGTACCCTTGGTTTTTATAAGAGAATGCAGAGTTTTTATACCGCTGCATTACAGATACAAAATGATTTTCCGAATGATTTCAAACCAGCATTGGGTCAGTATTTGGCGGTACTTAAGGAACTGGTATCAAAATCAGAAAAATTATTTGGTAATGAAAAGCTTTTTGAGCTTAATTTTGCTGGCAGTATTGATACGGGCGAATTAAATAGAAGAATGTTGCGCTTGTCAGAAATTCTACAAAGCGAAGAATATGCTACATTATTGAATTTTCTTGGAGGGGAGTATTTTAGGGTCGCGAATAGTTTTTTTACCATAGAAGAAAGAATCGAACAAAATCCGGTTCTAAGAAATAAAATACAGCAAACCTTTTGTGATCATAAGCTTTCTCCTGCGAATACAGAATTTACTAGTGGTGATAATAGAACTAACTTATTGAGATATATTTCAACTTTTGCTGATTTGGTGAGGACACCGTTTTATATCCCCCAGGGCAGCTTTTATTTCGGACCATATCAAACAATTAACAGTTTTCGCGCACTAATTGAAGCTGGCAAAAAAACTTCAATTAATAAAGAAGAATTACAGAATTTTTATGACACACGGAAAAATTATCCTGTAAAACAATATCAGTCACTACAGGAATATTGGGAAACCACATATGAAATGTATACGAGGATTTTTGATCTTTTTAATATTTTTCAGGAATTAGATGCTTTACAAAAAGCAGGTACACTTCTGTTAACTGCACAAGAAAAAAATGAGTGCTCCTGTTATTTGAATTTTTATGGCGAATTAGAAAAGGCGACAAAAGCTTTTTTTGGCACAAGAAAAGTTATAGATCCAAATTTTGCTGATATAAACGCAGAAGTTGCGAAAATTTCCCAAAATACTAAAGATTTTTTTGACCAACATCATACTCTGATTAAACAAAATGCTGCTTACTCCTTTAAATTATCGAGTTTTACAAAAAAGCTTGAAACCAATCCATCCTTGAGGGAAATTCTTGAGCGACATAGAGCTTTTTCTTCTACAAGAATACTCGAAAATGGCGTAACTGAAAATGGAAAACCATGTTTTTTTGACAAAATGGGTAAAGTATCGACAGTTTTAGTTAGTCGATTCAGTGATCTGCATAAAGAAGTTTTAAAACATGCTGGACAAAAAACCGGACAAGATACTGTCTTACAACATATTAACAAAGTAAGTAGTGCTACCTTGGATATACAAAACTTCACCACCAATGCTGACAAAGAGTTAATCGTTAAATTGAGTGGGTATTTGCCTGGTTACTTAAGAGCTTTTTTGTTGGCCAAAAATCCATCCCCAGCCAATGGCGAAAAATTAAATATTGAATTAATAACCCAAGATTGCTGGAGAGCAATCAGTGCTAAATACGAAGCCATAGAAGAAATATTAAGCCATGGTTTATCAGGAGATAAACTGCTTGCTACTTTGTTCAAGTTAGGTGTCGATTTCACAGGGCTAAATAACGGCGGCCCCGCTAAAATTGGCACACAATTAAAAAGTTTTTATTATTTAGATCAAATAGAAAATCCAGTTTTACGAGAATTTATTGCATACCACAATATAGTGATTTCAAGAGCAAACAAAATATTGGATATATCTACTTTGGGTTGGATAGAAAAGATTAATGACGCGATCAGCGGGTCAGTTAGCGATACGGACTTTGCTAAATTACTCAATGCTATTGGTGTTTCTGGTTTTACGCCACAAGAATTGGCTTCTTTTCAGGCGGAAAATAGAAAAATTAATCGCATTGAAGTAGCTTCGACTGTTCCATCTGGAGCCATAATAAAAACTCCTGCAGCCAGGCAGGAAGAAATCTTTAACAGCACTTTGCCAAAATATCTAGTAGACTGGTTAAGAAGCTCAACGAGTATACAGGATGGAGCACCATTAAATTTAAGTAAACTTAGTGATGCAAATTTAACGAAACTATTAGATCACTCAATAGATATTTATAAGTTGTTTGGTGTTTCTTTTCCCAGCAGAAAAATTAGTGCCAAACTTAGAGAGTTAGGTATAATTGGTTTAAGTGAAAAAGATGTTAGAGAAATTAAGGAATTTAGATATTTAAACCAACTCATAAATGGTACATTGCGCCAGTATATTAAGACGAAGTATTCAAAGGTTAAAAGTTATGGAGAGTCAACTACTAAAGTTATTTGGCAACTAAATGAAGCAGCAAGAAAGCCGATTAGTGATGAAGAATTTAACGGGCTATTGCAAAAATTGGGTTTGGGGAAAATCGATGATAAATCGTTTTTAGCAATTAAAGCAGAAAATCTGTATTTACAAGAGAAACCGGCTATCCTTTCCCAAGTTCTAATCCAGGAAGCTCTACTGAAATTAGAATTTAATAATACATATGAGCAAGATGGTTATATTTTCATCAAGCAAAAAACATCAAGCGTCACGGATACGGGGATTTCAAGCTATTATGTAATACATAAAAATGAATTATTAGGGAAAGGAGCATTTGGAGCGGTTGTGCATGCTTATCCTTTGATTTTGCAACCAGGAAGCAAAAAATGGGAGGAGGATAAAACTAAAGCATGGGTGGCGAAAATCTTTCAGGATAGAAAATCTTATTCTCCTGAAGAGGCGAAAATAGTTGGTCAATATTATAACACTAGACCGCCGTTGCAACATGATGCTCAAACTATATTTTTGATGGAAAAATTGCCGGGTGAAGTTTTTCGGGTTAGAGCACAAGATATTAATATAATCCGTCAAGATGCTGTAACGCATCTTTATGATGTTGGAAAGTTTAAAAAAGGGAAAGTCAATGTTGTTCTTGATGAAGAAAAGGGCTGGGGTATATGGCGTGAAGATACATGTTCATTAATATTTGTCGATAATCAACCTTATCCAGTTGCGGAAAATGAATTACAGAAAATCGGCTTATTGGGGGAGCAATTAAATAAAGCAATTAGTAATGAAAGTTTATCAATAGATCGTAACATCTTACGTAACTTGGCGATGAAAGTAGCTGACTATTACCAAAGTGATTACATAATGCACCCACGCCTGGGGGAGCTGACTTTTGCCGAGCGGACTGAGTTGGCTACTCATCTTTTACAGAGCTTAAATTCTCTGCATCATTATGATGTAACTCATACTTTTAAACCGATTGTTCATGGCGATTTAAAAGGTTCTAATATTCGTATTTCTATTGAGGATGGGAGTGTTTCTCCTCCTTACGGTAGCGCTAGAAAAATTAGTGCAGCAATCATCGATTTTGGAGCTTCTACTGCATTAAGTAATGAGAGTGAAAGAGTTACATTAAACAGTGCACGTGGCACCCCTTCCATAAACATGCCACCAGAAATGATGGCAGGCACGCACGAAATAGGCACAAAAAGCGATGTTTGGGCTTTAGCGCCTATTTTATTGAGAATTTTTGCTGCCACCAATCCTTATGACTCTGCCAATTTAAAAGTCGGTGAAGGAGCAACATTCAATTATAACTATCTGACGCAATTTAATAAAAAAGGCTTTTTAGAAGGGATAACAGGCGGTATGCCACGGTTTCCTTTTAATGTAAAAGAATGGGTGGGAAAATTTATTGATCGCATGGCAGATCCTGAATATGGAAAAAGAGCAAGTACTGATGAAGCTTTGTGCTTTTTTACGTCTTTGAATCAATTATGTCATTTACCGCAACCTCCAATAAATGAGCAAGATATTGCCAGTTGTAATCTTTATGGCATACAAATGGCTTTATTAGCTTATGGGCTATGGAATAAAACGGCAATATTTAGTGGGCGTGGTGTTGAGAACTGCCTTAACAGTAAATATGATTTTATATCTAATCCAAAAGCTTGTCAGGAAATTATCAATCTTATAACAGTAGGTCGACTTAATGAAGAAAGTGTAAGGGTGGTGATTGGTCTGACTCAAAGCGGTCATTCAACAAAAGAGGAGGCGAAAGTTCAGTTTGATAATGCGAAACAACAGAAAGAATATGTTAAGTTAAATGGAGTTGATTGGCAAACTACATTAGCTGAACCTATTGCTCAATTACTTACTGCTTTGCATGAAGGAAGATTTAAAGCTGCTTTCGAAATTAAAGAAGGTATGGCGAGAATTATAGCTCAGATAAAAGGGATTGATGTGAGAGAAATTGGTGCGGACGATATTTTTTCTTTTCTTCCCTCAGTATTAGCGTTGAGTAATTGTGACTTGCAGGAACATACGTATTTAGCTGGGGCTTTGCTAAATAAAATGACTGGAAAATGGAAAGATGGTCGGGATGAACATGGTGCTGTTTCATTGCTTAGTGTATTACACGCTGGTCTAGCTTTGCAAAAAACCATAAAGTATTTTGCGGATTTTGGCGTGCATCCAAATCCAAAAGAGTCTGTAGCATTACAATTTACTAAAACTTTTGAAATAGTTCAGAATGGAATTTCTCAACAAACGATCGATGTTTCGCAATTATCATCTCAACAAAAAATCCTTCTTCAGGATGGTATTAACGACTACCTTGGTAACCACGACCAGCTTTCAGATAATCAAGCACAAACATTAACTAAAGTTGTTTTTGGATACAAAGATTATTTTCCAAAAATCAAAGCTGTGCATGAGAAAGGTTGGCAAGAAGCTTTTTTTGGATTTAAGTTGCGAGTTGAACTTCCAACCACAAATGCAAAAAATCTGGATGATTTGTTAGTTGATGTGCGGTGTAAGATTTTGGATCGCCGTTCTTTTGTTATAACAAATGTTCCTAATTTTGGTGCGGTCAGAGTTTTTCCGCCGCGCAAAGCTCAGGTTGAGCTGGATTATGCCGATGTTTTTGGACGTGGTTTAGATTTAGCGCGCGCTGTTTTGACCATTTTAAAAAACCACTATCATAAAGATCAGGCCAGACTTAATGTCTCAGTGCATAAACTTAAAGAGTTATTGCTTAAATTTAGAACACTAATTGAAAAATCTCAAAATGATGTTAAGGCGTCAGTTAAAAATTTCCAACAATTCAATAGCGCTTTAATTTCTTTGGTATCTGATGAAGAGAGAATTTTTAAAAATCATGGGGTAGCTAAAAAAGCTATAGATCAAATTCGCGATTTTTTATGGAAAG
>MGXG01000061.1 GCA_001801285.1 Gammaproteobacteria bacterium GWE2_37_16 | reverse complement strand
TTTAATGAATTATTTGTAGCAGCCACGTGAAGATAAGGTGCATTGATACTAAAAATACAAAACGGACTCAGTATTGACAGAACCATAATGTTTAATATTTTATTAGGATATTATTATGATACCAATTAATTGGCATGCAAAGACTATTTCTGAAACATTGGATGCAATTCATAGTACCCAATATGGGTTATCAGAAGAAGAGGCAGAAAGACGCTTGGGCATTTATGGTAAAAATCAATTAGAAACATATAAAACACCAAGCGTACTCATGCGTTTTTTATACCAATTTCATAATATTTTTATCTATGTTTTACTTGTCTCAGGGGTAATTACTGTTTTTTTAAATCATTTCGTAGATGCAAGTGTTATCTTTGGGGTTGTCATATTAAATGCTATTTTTGGTTTTATCCAAGAAGGGAAGGCAGAAAAAGCTATTTTGGTAATTCGTAATATGCTGTCACCAACAGCAAATGTGATTCGTAATGGCACTAGTTATAACATTTTAGCAGAATTATTAGTTCCTGGAGATATTGTTAAAATTAAAAGCGGTGATAAAGCCCCAGCTGATTTGCGTTTATTGCAGGTAAAAAATTTACAAATTCAAGAGTCAATTTTAACAGGTGAATCAAATGCAATAGAAAAAAGTATTGATGCAGTTTCAGAAGATGCAGATTTGGTAGAACGCTCTTCGATGGTTTATGGTGGTACTGCAGTTACCTATGGCAAAGCGACCGGAGTAGTGATAGCTACTTCCGTAAATACTGAGATAGGTAAAATCGGTACATTACTGAAAAAAATTCAGCCATTAACTACACCACTTCTACGACAGATTAATTCTTTTGCGCGTTGGATAACGTTAGCGATTATTGTCCTCTCTCTTCTTACTTTTTTAGTTGGGGTTTTTCTTTGGGGAGAACCGATTGAACAAGTATTTATGTCGGTAGTAGGGCTTGCAGTTGCAACAATTCCCGAAGGTTTACCTCCAATATTAACAATTATTTTAGCCATTGGAGTAACTAGAATGGCTAAACTTAATGCTATTATTCGCCATTTGCCTGCTGTGGAAACAATGGGTGCAATTACCACGATTTGTACTGATAAAACAGGAACGTTGACCCGTAATGAACAAACTATAAAAAATATAGTAACAGCTAAGAATTATTATGATGTAAAAGAAAATGATAGTGAAATATTTGATATCAACAATGAGGTTATATTTCTAGATAGCCACCATGATTTATTAAGAGCAGTACATGCTGCAATATTATGTAATGATGCCGAGTTTAACAAAGTCTCAGATAAAATTACACATATATTAGGGAATCCGATTGATAAGGCGTTATTAGCGTTGGGTTTGAAAACAAAAGTGGATATACACTTCTTACAAAGCAGTTACCCACGAAAAGACCTTATCCCATATGAATCCGAACATAAATTTATGGCAACTTTACACCATAGTCATACCGGGCATGGTTTTATTTATGTAAAAGGAGCACCAGAACATATTTTAGAAATGTGTTCTTGGCAACAATCTAACGGTACTCTAGAAGCATTGGATATTGGTTATTGGATTAAAAATATTGATAGTTTAGCAAGTATTGGTTATCGAATTATTGCTTTGGCTTATAAAGATGCATCATTAGAAAAAGATGATTTATTGTTCCAAGATATAAAAGAAAATCTGGTTTTAGTGGCGGTGTTTGGGCTTATTGATGCTCCTCGTATTGAAGCAATACATGCTGTGAAAGAATGCCATACTGCTGGGATAAAAGTTAAAATGATTACGGGTGATCATGCAGCAACGGCAGCTACTATTGCGGCTGAAGTGGGTATAGATATTAAATATGGTGTATTAACTGGGAAAGAGATCGATAGGATGAGCGATATTGAGCTTGCAGGCAAAGTGAAACAGGTCAATGTTTATGCGCGCACTACACCTCAACATAAATTAAGACTAGTTGAAGCATTACAAGTTGGGGGAGAGTTGGTTGCCATGACTGGGGATGGTGTAAATGATGCTCCAGCGCTTCGTAAAGCTGATATAGGCGTTTCTATGGGTCTAAATGGAGCTGAAATTGCAAAAGAAGCCTCGGCTATGATTCTTGCTGATGATAATTTTACAACTATCGTTAATGCTATTAAGGAAGGTAGAACTGTTTACGACAATATAAAAAAGGTTATTTTGTTTGCTTTACCAACGAATATGGCAGAAGGGTTTGTTATTATTTTAGCCATTATTTTCGGTTTTCTTTTACCAATCACCCCCGTACAAATTCTATGGGTAAATATGATTACTTCAGTTGGACTATCGGTTGCGTTAGGTTTTGAGCCGGCTGAAAATAATATTATGCACAGGGCTCCTCGAAAACCAAAAACTCCAATATTATCTGGATTTTTAATTTGGCGTCTTGTGTTTGTTACCATTCTATTAGCGGCTTGTGTGTTTGGATTATTTGTTGGGCAACGTTTAGCTGGAGTTGATATACATACCGCCAGAACGATAGCGGTTAATATGTTGGTATGTGGTGAAACAATCTATCTTATAAATTGCCGAAGAATACATGGTTCTTCGTGTAATCTAAAAACTATTTGGGGTAGTAAGCCGATTCTGATTTCTATTTTTGCAACGTTAATGTTTCAGTTGTTGTTTACTTATTTGCCGATAATGCAGCATTTTTTCGGAACAACAAAAATTAGTTTGATACAGTGGTTCTATATAATTTTGCTATCTTTGGGCGTATTTATATTAGTGGAAATAGAAAAATTTATCGTTAGATATTATAGTATGCATTTGCGATGTGCTTGAAGATTGCAAGATCACCCCGTTTATTGAACCAGGTAATTTTCTGCTTTAGCAGAATAATTATATTCAGCAGAAGCCTAAATTTGGTCTTTAATAATATTTGCGACAGAACCACTATTTTTTGTTAGCTTCGGGAAGATTTAATGTGGTTCAGTTCGGTAAAATATTAACAGAAGCAAAATTTTAAAAAATGTGCTATAATATCGGTTTTGCGATATAGAGTCCTTAAGAGCTAAGGACTTTACGATACGTCCACGAAATTAATTCGCGTACCATTGAATGCAAATTTAAGATTAGGTAAGTACTTATGAAAAGATCCATAATGACATTATATTCAGGGGCTTTAGATATTTATAGCCATAAAGTGAGAATTGTTTTAGCAGAAAAGGGTGTGAGCGTTGACGTTTTACACGTTAATCCTCTGTGTCCGCCGCCTGATTTATTGGATTTAAATCCCTACAATACTGTTCCAACCCTAGTTGATAGGGAGCTCGTGCTTTATCATTCTTTTGTCATCATGGAATATTTGGATGAGCGCTTTCCTCATCCTCCGCTTTTGCCTGTGTATCCGATTGCTCGAGCCAAGAGCCGATTAATGTTATATCGCATAGAGAAAGATTGGCTGAAAAAAATCCATTCAATTGAGCATGGACAGGGCAACGAGCAAAATAGTGCACGTAAGCAATTGCGCGATAGCCTTATAACCTTAAGTCCTATTTTCGCTGAAACGCCATATTTTTTGAATGATGAGTTTTCTCTTCTGGATTGTTGTCTTGCTCCTTTACTTTGGCGTTTACCATCTTTGGGTATTGAGTTACCAAAACAAGCTAGACCGATTTATGATTATGGCGAACGTATTTTTATGCGTGATTCATTTCAAGCTAGTCTTTCCGAGCTAGAAAGAGAGATGCGTGAAGGAACAGGGAAATAGAAATATGCTAGATGTTACCGCGCCAAATCCCTATTTAATCCGCGCTTTTTATGAGTGGCTAAGTGATAATTCATTAACGCCGTATGTGATTGTTAATGTTTCTCTAAAAGGAGTAGTTGTTCCTAAAGATTATGTCAATAAGGGTGAGATAATTTTAAACATTAGCGCGCAATCAGTACGAAAGTTGAGGATTGGGAATGATGCTTTGGAATGTATTGCACAATTTGATAATGTGACTACTCCTCTTTACGTTCCTATTGGCGCCATTACTGCTATTTATGCTCCAGAAAATAACTTAGGGATGAATTTTTCTTTGGAAGAGTACGCGAATTATCGCTCTGTTATTACTCCAGCTAAAAGTAAAACTAAGCTTGCTGTGGTGGCGAAAAAAAAAGAGAAGGACGAAAATGATATTGTAAGTGCTGCTTCTAAAAAGAAAGTGATACGAAAACCCAAAACTCATCTAACTTTAATTGATTCTAAAGAAAGTGAAAACACATAGTCATAGGTATTACTTGCGTTAGTTAGGTGGATTTTAGAATCCAAGCCATGTAGGAATAAAGGCTTGCAGTAGAAAAGTCATGGGGACAATTAGGTATTTAAGTAAACCTGTTGCGAGTAAAAACAGGAGGATAAAAAATCCATAAGGTTCGATACGGCTAACTTTAGTCGCCCATTTAATTGGTAATAAACCCATCAGTATGTGCCCACCATCCAATGGGGGTAGGGGTATTAAATTTAGTATTGCCAGTGCAGAATTAATCATAATGCCAGCGCCCCCCATATAAGCAATCGCTAAAGCCCAGTTAAATCCATATTGAGTTAACAAAATTCCCAGTTTGGCAATTATTGCCCAAATTATCATCATAATGAGATTAGAGAGCGGTCCTGCCGCAGCTACTAACATCATGTCCCGTCTTGGTTTTTTAAAATTTCTTGCGGAAATTGGCACTGGTTTAGCCCAACCAAAAATAAATCCGCCAAAAATAAATAGTATTGCTGGAACTAAAATAGTGCCTATTAAATCAATGTGTTTAATTGGGTTAAGAGTTAATCTGCCCATAATGCGGGCGGTTTTATCGCCAAGTAAGTTAGCCACAAAACCATGCGCAAACTCATGTACTGTAATAGCAAAAAGGACAGGTAATACCCAGACAGCAAATTGTTGAATGGTAGTTAGTTGGTTCATATTATTCCAAGTACTCAAATGCTTTTACTACTTTTTGCACACTACTGACGCGTTTCGTAACCTCAGCCGCCAATTGCCCTTGACCGTTTGTTACTAGCCCAAGCAAATAAACAGTTCCATTCTCGGTAACAATCTTTATTTGTGTTGAGTGTAAACCTTTTTGCGCTAATAATGCCGCTTTAACTTTTGTTGTTATCCACATATCATGTGAGCGAGCATTGGCATTTAAAGGCTCCTCCACGGTTACTTCATTGTAAATATGTTTAATATTGGGTACTTTTTGTACCAATGATAAAGCCAAATCGCGTAGTTCTTGGGTTGGAGCTTGACCCGTAATTAAAACGCTTTCGTTAAAAGATGTGGCTATAGTATGAGCCTTACTGCGCAGCTCAGTGTCGCTGTCCAGGTTAGACTGTGCTTTATAAGTTATGGTGCGGTCAGATATGATGGCCTGTGAACTGCGATTGTCATAAACAATCATGCCGCTAGCAGCTACTCCTGCCACTAGAACAACTGGTATACATGCTTGCAGTCCTAAAGCCATTAAAATAGTGGCAAGAAGGAATAATTTTGAAACTTTTATTTTTAACATATTGATTTTAAAGTAAATTTAATTTATATATTTTTTTTAAGTAATGTTATTTATATAAAACATAATAAGCTAAAATGTTTTATAAAATCAATAATTATGACTTTGCGATAGAACTAAATTATGTAGTATAATAACACCTTGTGTCGCAAATAAATATACTCTTTGTTCTAAAATAGATTGTGATTCATTATGATCGAGCTGTGAAAATCTTTCAGAAAAGAGCATATTTTTTTAGTTTTAAAAAAACAATTATGTTTAGCCAAAAAATAACTCATTTATTGGTCATCTTTTGTTGTGGTTTATTGCTCACCAGTTGTGAATTGGTGCCAAACAGGGAATCTTTGGAGCAACATCACATACAAAAAATCTCTCAAAGTAGTGCTAAGGAAGGAATAACAACGATTTTTAATCAAGCGACCCCTCCAAAACATGTTACTTTATTGTTGCCACTCTCTGATAAATTAAGCGCAAGTGGACAAGCGATCCGCAATGGATTTTTAACAGCACACTATTATGCAAAACAACATGGTCAGCCAATCCCAGAGATGGATTTTATCGACACTACCCAGGGCAATCTTCAGAATCTTTATCAAAAAGCAGTGGCGTCGGGGGCTGATTTTATTGTGGGTCCTCTGACAAAATCTGAAGTTACTACATTTATGTCGGGCAATCCCCCGTTAGTGCCGATCTTAGCACTAAATACTGTTGATAATTATCTTGATCATCCGCTCAATAATTTATATCAATTTGGCTTGGCACCACAGGATGAAGCAATTCAAATTGCCAATAAAATAATCAGGGATGGTCATAAAAAAGTTTTAGTGATTGCTCCAGCAAGCACCTGGGGTGCCAATCTGGTTAGCGTTTTTAAAAGTAATTTAACGCATTTAGGTGGAACTATTGTTGATCAGTTAAATTACGACAAACAAACTGATTTTTCTTCAGAAATTAGCAGTTTACTAAAAGTTAATAAAACTCAGACTAAACAAACCAGTTCCCAAATAAAAAAATCTGATTTGGCCTCTTATCGTCGTCAGGATTTTGATGCTATATTTATAATTGCAAAACCAGAAGAAGCCAGACAAATAAATCCTTTGTTAAAATTTTATTACGCGGGTGACATTCCTGCTTATGCAACTTCATTGATTTATAGCGGTACGCCAAATTCGCAACTAGACTTTGATCTGGATGGAATAATTTTTTGCGATTTACCGTGGGTTTTGCGAAATTCCAATGAGTTGCCGCAATATTTGCAAGCGACACAACAACAAATCACCAGTACTTTGCCCGGTTATACAATTGCGACCAGTAAACTTTATGCTCTGGGGATTGATTCTTATAATTTGATGCGTTTTTTAAATCAAAAAGGTCTTTTTCCAAAACAAGGATTAATAGGTGCTACAGGAACGTTATTTCTAACCCCATCCAATCATATTTATCGACGTTTAGAGTGGGTTAAAATGCAGGATGGGAAACCTGCCAATTTGAGTGAATTTTAAATTAATAAATTGCTGCGCCATACTATACATAGTTAAATATGAGGCAAAACAACCAACGTTTTTTAGGACAATTAGCTGAAAAAGCTGCTGCTGCTTATTTGCAAAAACAGGGATTAAAGCTCTTATCTGCTAATTATAATTGTAAAATGGGGGAAATAGATATTATTATGCAGCAAGGAGAAATTTACGTTTTTGTTGAAGTGCGTTATAGAGAAGGCGATGATTGTGGCTCTAGTTTAGAAAGTGTGACGCGAGCTAAACAAAATAAAATCATTCGTGCCGCGAAATTTTATTTATTGGAAAATAACCTTTACGATAAAAAGATTTGTCGTTTTGATGTCGTTTCCAGTAAACCATATGCTAAGGACAGTGAAATCCTATGGATAAAGGATGCGTTTTGGGTAAAATACTAAAAAAATTTTTAATCTCTTAGGGTTAAATTCCCCGAAGCTTGCTTCGAAAAATTCAAAAAAGGAGTATGAAAGTGTAGAATTAAGAAATGGAAAAAAGTCGTTATA
>MGXG01000060.1 GCA_001801285.1 Gammaproteobacteria bacterium GWE2_37_16 | reverse complement strand
TTGCATTTCGCTAAGCTTGTCATAAAACCAGTTACGCGCATAGTTTAAAAGTCTACTTCCATTTGTATTAGTTTGAATATGCCATTTATTAACGTGTAAATTAGGCAAAAAATGCTGTAAAAAGCCGACTCGCTCAAAAGTTGTCATATAATTAAAAAACTTATCTTTCGTGAGAAATTTCTTCAAATACGTCAACAACTGACCTCGTGGTATTGCTTTAATATCCGAGCCATTTTTTCCCAAAATGGCTTTTTTCAATGTATTGTTATATGAAGCAAAATATTGAAAATCCCTACTATTTAACAAAATAGTACTTTCCACTACACGATATAGTAACCTTAAAATTAAAAGTGGGTTTTTTTTGACAGCATTTGGGTCAAGATTTTGCATAAAATTGCGTTCTTTAACTCTTTTTATCGCATCCCCAGGAGGTGAAAAAACTCCTGTTACTTCATCCTGAACTAATAAAGGATATTTTTTTGTATCCAGATGTGGATGCCAATAAACTTGTTCACCGATCAAACTATCAGTTTGTAGTTTATTTAAACGTTCTTCATATTCAATATTATCAAGGCAATAAATATCAATTAGCCATTTGTATTTTGAAAGGGTAAAAAGTTGCTTATCGTAAGGACATACACGATGTGAAAAAACTTTATATACTTCGATAAGCTCTGCTCTTGGCATATTTGTTCTTAGATCAATATCCGAGGGGCTAACCTGCGATCCCTGCAAATAACTTATAACCGCACCGCCAACAACAATGGCTTTATAACCACGCGATTCTATTGGTTCAATAACTTCTTTGGCGATTGATAAATATTCAGGAAGTTTACCTGAAGTAGCGTCAAAACTCTGTAATGATGTGGTTACTGAAACAGGACTAAACGGACTACCAATATCTGCGTGAGATAAATTTGACGATGCAGGACTTGAAGCTCTGCTAGCATCGAAATTCAATACAGTTTTCAAACTTGACGAAGCCCCACTTTGAGAACTAACTAAAATTTGGGGTGGGACGGTTGCTAAAGGCAAGTCCTCAGCGATAATATCACCTGAAACATCCAAATTATGCCCCAAAACATCATCATGCTCCGCACCCAAAATAGGCGATAATGATAGTGGAGTTAATGGACTAAGCGGTGGTGATGCAGGTATTAAAACACGCGAATGATTTAATATTGCTGAAGAAGCATCCGATATTGAAGTAACTGCTGTTGTTGTTCCAGAAGATACAACAGATCCCTTAGCCACAACAGAGATTTCACTTAATGCTTCATGTGGTGCAGGAAGCGCTAAAGTAAGTACGGGCGCTGCTGGAGTACCCGTTGCAATTGTAGCTAACGTTGTTTTTACAACTGGTTTCATTACCTCTACTTCTTTAGGAGTTATTGTAATTGCTAAAGGTAACTCTTTTAGCTTGGTTGCTATTTTTTCCTCTATAACTTGGATCTTTCCCTTAAACTGTCTTTGCATACCATAATGAGAACGCCCCTGATGTGATTGTAATACGTGCGGCAACATTGTCTTTTGATCGCGATCACTAATGCCGCTTTTCTTATGTTTTGTATCCTTAACAACCTGCCACCCTCCACTTTGATCATCCTCTAGCTTATCATCTGATTTCCTTATATCTGCAATTTGAGCTACTAAATCAATCGCTGGCTTTTCCGTTGTAAGCAGAATAGTTGGTGCAATTGATGGCGTAATTACTGATACTGTACTTGGGCTTATTACTGCGCTTGTACTTATTTGTGGTTCACCCGCTTTATCTTCTGTCACAGCTTCTGATTGCGTACTTGACGAAGCAACCGAAAAAATCAGTGGTGATTTTTCCGTTACAGTCGCATCAAATATTTCCGCAACTATTTCGGTTGCTATTGCTTGCTTGCCTGGTATAGCAGAAGTACTTGAAACAACATCTGATGCTTTTTTATTTTTCTTTTTGGATTTCTTCTTGGGTTTATCAGGAGGTTCCTTTAGTATTTGCTTGTCTATTAAATCTGATCTGGATGAAGCACTTAGCCCACTACTTGATGCCCCTTGATTTTGTTCCTTGGGGGGTTTTTTATCATCTTCATCACTATCATCAAATAAATCCGCCATTTCTTCCGAATTAGATATGCTCTCCAACCACGCTTTAAAATTTGGAATTCTTTTTTTCAATATCTGATTAGTCTTCACATGTGCCTCTGTACATTCTTCTAACCGTTGACTAAATTGAATATATTTTTCTTTAAATTCAGCAATTTTTTTGTTGCATTGTTTTTGAGATTTTTTTTGCGATAACTGCTCACAAACAGCCATGAAATTTGCTACCAAAGTGTTTATTTCTGCCCCATTAGGAAAGATTCCTGATACCTGAGATACATTGATTGCGAATTGTGATAATTTCTTTGTGAAAATTCTTAGCTCTTCGACAAATTGGTCTGATGAGATATTGGCTGTTGATTGCACGGAACTTACTGTTGCTGTTTTTGCCTTTTTTATATAAAAAAGCTCTCTAAATAATGTATAAAGTATAACATTAGGCGCACTATGTTGACTCAAAACAGGATTGTTACTTTCTGTTTTTCCTCCCGAAAAATCGAAGAATATTATAGGATAAGCAATCTTATCAAAAATTCCTGTTATTTTGCCTAAAAAACAATTCCATTTTTCTTCTATAAGATTTATTTCTTGTGGAGTATGCAGCTCTAAAGTAAAACTCTCATCCGCAAGCTGTTCCCCCTCCCTTATATAAATCGCAACCAGTCTTGCTATTCCTTGCTTAGAGATTACTTTTTTCCCACTAGCTCCAACAAACCTGTCTTTATTTATTTCTCCAATTTTTCTTTTAAGTTCATCCCTAATACATTCAACCGTTTTGGGAATTGCCACCTCTTGTTGTTGCAATGTAGGCTGTTGTCCTTTTCTATCCCTTTGCATTTTTGCATAAAATTTAGCTCGTAAATTCCCCTGTAAAACACGATAAAACTCTAACTGATCTTTTATACGGGAACAATTTTTAGATACTGCCGCTATGATGCCCATGAAATCTTCATAGACAGCGTCACCATTCATTTGTTGCATCAATGAAAATGATATTACGGTAAAAAACAACTGTACGGCATTACCGTTGAAACATAAAACCCTACCATTTTCTTTATCTATCGCTACTTTAATGCCCTCATATGCATATGTATAATATAATTGAGTTATAAGTTCGCCATCTCTAAGTGCTAAAAAAAACGTCTCTTGACCGGGCGAACAATCCTTACACACCTCTGATAAAAAAAACAATTTGAAAAAAGCAAAAGTAAAAGAAATCGCTTCATTTTTTTTATCTTGCGGCAAAAAACCGGCTATTGCTTTAACAAAATTTTCAGGGATACCCATAGGTAATAACAACCCTTCAAATATTCGTTTTTCAGTTAAATCGTGATCATTTTTCAAAAGCTCTTGTAACTTAAACTTAAAACAGTCATTTACAGGTGGAACGGCTACTACCGTGATCGGCTCTAAATCTATTGGCGCTAACAGTGAAGATGTTGATAGTGGAGTGGAAAGCATTGGTGCTGATGTACCCAATGTTGGCGATGAAGATATTATAGAATCAGCTATATTCGGTGGTTGCTGCATAAAATTATTAAAAAGTAAATGCCTAATTAAAAATTCCGCTTAGTATAGCATTTAATACTTAAAATAATCTTACACTGGAAAAATAATGTTTATATACTAAACGAAAACAGGTTTTCAGGGTTAGCACAAATAGACTCGAGCAGTTTGGATTTTCCGCTAGGCGGCAACGAGTCGAGTTTGAGGAGTGTATTGGACATACATGACTCAAACGAGCGAGAAAGCCAACAACGCGGAAAAAATTTCAGGAATGAGAAATTTTCAATGGCGCAGCCAGTCCGAAGGATGATGGGCAGGAGCCGATCATAAAACCAAAATGCGAAGAGTATATATTTACACAGTGTTGAAAACGCAGAGTTATTCGTAGTTGAAGACCAGAACCTGCAGCTACGATGGTATCCGACTATGTAGTAAATTTTTATTCAGCCGCTTTGGCTTTTTCTTGTTCTTTTTGCTGCTGATAGATGGCTTCAAAACCAATCGGTTTTAAAAGTACTGCCGGCAAACTACCATTTACCACTTGCTCAGAAATAGCCTGGCGCAAGTATGGATAAAGAATATCGGCGCAATATGCAGATAAAATATGTTTCTTTTCTTCTTCGTCAAATCCTTCCAACTTAAAAATACCTGCTTGATCAACAGAACAATTACAAATTTCTTTATCGGAAATTTTAATTTTCAAAGTGGCGCTTAAAACAACTTCATAAAGTTTATTCTCGCTCCATTTATTGTGAGAATTTTTAATTTCAAAATTCATCTCTGGTTTCCATTGCAAAAGCAATGAATTAGGTGCATCGATTAACTCGAAAGATGATTTTTTGATATAAATTCTTTCCACATCAAATACTTTATTGTTGGTGTTGTTTTGATTATTTTGATTTTCAGTTTTTTCAGACATATTTCCCCCAAAAAAAGATATAAAATTAAATTATATACTAAACGAAAACAGGTTTTCAGAGTTAGCGCAAATAGACTCGTGCAGTTTGGATTTTCCGCTAGGCGGCAACGAGTCGAGCTTGAGGAGTGTATTGGACATACATGACTCAAACGAGCGAGAAAGCCAACAACGCGGAAAACCAAAATGCGAAGAGTATATTTAAAATCCTCTAAACCCTACTTCCAACTTGCATCATTTCCAAAACTGCTTTAACAATGTTTTCTTCGGTAAATCCAAAAAACTCAAACAATTGTGCAGCTGGAGCAGACTCACCGTAACGATCAATACCCAAAACCTTGCCTTCGCTACCTATATATTTATACCATCCATCAGATACGCCAGCTTCAACAACCAGTTTTTTGGTAATCCGCGTTGGTAAAACCGCTTCCCGATATTCCAGACTTTGTGCGGCAAAAACATTGGTCGATGGCATTGAAACGAGACGTACATATCTACCCGCTTTTTGTAACGCTTCCACTGCTTTATAAGCAATACCAACTTCCGCACCAGTTGCAACTACAATCGCTTCGGGATAACCTGCGCAATTTAACAAAATATAACCACCACGTTTAATGTTTTGTGTAACTTCCGATGAACGAGTTATATTAAGTGTTTTTTGTCGACTTAATGCCAAACAAGTAGGTCCTGTCATCCTCTCAATTGCCATTTGCCATGCTACTGCCGTTTCCACCATATCAGCCGGTCGCCAAACGGAAAGATTGGGCGTCGCCCGCAACATCGTTAATTGTTCAACAGGCTGATGCGTCGGACCATCTTCACCTAGCCCCACTGAATCATGCGTTAAAACATAAATCACACGTTGTCGCATCATTGCCGCCATACGCATAGCACTGTGCGCATAACTGGCAAAGACCAAAAACGTCCCTCCATAAGGAATAAAACCACCATGCAGCGCAATTCCCGTCATCATGGCAAACATACCAAATTCGCGTATGCCATAATGCAAATAATTACCATCGGTAGAATTACTTGTTATATCTTTAGAACCTGACCAGTTTGTCAAATTTGAAGGCGTCAAATCTGCAGAACCGCCAAGAAGTTCAGGTAAAATCGGTCCTAAAAACTCAAGACATTGCTGTGATGCTTGGCGCGTTGCCAAATCTTTACCAACCGTTCTAAATTCTTCTATCATATTAGCAACTTTCTCAGACCAATTTTTGGGTAATTCTCGCTGCATTCTGCGCAGTAAATCTTCCGCCAAATCCGGATACTTTTCCTGATAAACACTAAACAAACCACTCCATACCGCTTCGTGTTTTTCCCCAGCAACACGCGCATCAAAAGCACTATAAATATCTTCCGGAATTTCAAAAGGTGCGTATTGCCAATTAAGATTGGTACGGGTTTGATTAATTTCTTCAATTCCAAGCGGATTACCGTGGCAATCGTGAGTGTTGCACATATTTGGTGCACCAAAACCGAGGATAGTTTTGCAACAAATAATACTTGGTCTATCATTTATTGCTTTAGCCTCAAGAACTGCCTGACGAATAGCGTTTTCATCGTGACCGTCAATACTTACAACATGCCAACCATAAGCTGCAAAGCGTTGTGGCGTATTGTCTGTAAACCAGTTTTCAACATGCCCATCAATCGAAATACCGTTATTGTCCCAAAAAGCAATCAATTTACCCAATTTGTGCGTACCGGCAAAAGAACAAACCTCATGCGAAATACCCTCCATCAAACAACCATCGCCCAAAAAAACATAGGTATAATGGTCGATAATATCTAAACCAGAGCGATTAAACTGCGCCGCTAAAGTTTTTTCCGCCAAAGCCATACCAACAGCATTAGCCAAACCTTGCCCCAAAGGTCCCGTAGTTGTTTCTATTCCAGGCGCACAACCAATTTCAGGGTGTCCAGGCGTTTTAGAATGCAACTGACGAAAATTTTTCAGATCTTCAATGGTCAAAGCATAACCTGTCAAATGCAACAAAGAATATTGCAACATTGAGCCATGCCCATTCGATAAAATAAACCGATCCCGATTAATCCAATGTGGATTAGCCGGATTATGTTGCAAAAATTCACGCCAAAGCACTGTGGCAATATCCGCCATGCCGAGCGGCATACCAGGATGACCAGAGTTGGCTTTTTGAATGGCATCCATACTTAAAAAACGGATGGCGTTAGCAAGTTCGCGAGTTGTTAGCATAAGGGCTCCTGTCAAGTTAACCGCATGAATCGGCAACATGAAATTATAAGTTTCAACGTTATGTAAATACAATTTCCTTTAAAATCAATACATTAAAGAAATAATTTAAAAAATCAAGTACATATAGAGAAAGACTATACCAACCTTAGCAAAAAATGAAGAAATTTTTGCCCTAAGTTTTATAATTCTGATAATATATGCATTATATAAACACTAAACCCATGGTAAAAAAACACGTCAACAAAAGAAAAATAACGCATCAATCAAAATTATGCAAAAACTATTCTCGATCCTATGTTCAATCTTTTTTGCAATGTTGCTGTTTGTTTTTAGTTCACTAATCCTTGCGAAACCGCACCCACCTCAGCCGTCTCCATCAACAAAAACCACCCAAGGATCCATGAATGTCACAACTAATGTCATAGCTTCTTGCAATATGACAGCAGGACCAGCCTTGGATTTCGGCGATGTTGTCGCAGGCACTGGAATTGCAGAAAAATCATCTTATGTCACTCTCAATTGTTCACGCGGCACTATCATTTCTTCACTAACAGTTGACACCGACACACTTGGTGCAAAAGAACTTAAAGATGGTGATAGCATAATTGTTATGCAAGTTTACAAAACCGCGGGCGTCAACTTTAATAACAAAAAAACTCAAGCTGGAACCAAAGATAACAGCGGAAACTGGATCGGTGGAGCAAATGTCGGTTTTCTTACCAATGGTAACATTGTACTTAGAAAAACTAATATGCAGGTAAATATTTACGCCTATATTGATACGGCAACCGCTTTCGCAAACACCACTTCAAGCAATGTACATACAGGAACTCTAGGAGTAATTGCCAACTTTTAAATACCATGGAAAATATAAAATTACCCTTATGCACATAAACTTATGTATTAAAAATACACACCTAAATAAATAAAAAAATCTATGAAAACTTCCTTTTTTACACTACTTGTTTTTTTTCTAGTAAATGCGGCTAACGCCAGCAGTATCAATATTTCCCCCGTTAGCGTCTCACTAGACAATAAACATCCTTTACAAACAATTACCATCAAAAACAATAACGCAGACAACCCATTTATTTTTGAAGCTAAAGCCTACTATTCTGATATCAAAGACGGTAAAAATCTCTCTACTAAAAAAACTACTGCTGATTTAATCATAACTCCGCCCAGTAACCGACTTCTTCCTCAACAAGCAAACGTCATTCGTATCGCTTTGCATAATGAAAAAAAAACTTACGGAGAAACTTTATATAGCTTGCGTCTCAAGGAAATAACGTCCCAAGCAGATGCAAAACTTGCCAACAATCACCATAAAAAAAACAGTAATGTCTCTCTAGCTTTGGAAGCCAATATCCCTGTTTTTGTCTACCCAGTTGATGCTAAAGCAAAACTCATTTGGGACATTCAAAAAAACAACAACCTAGTCAAAGTTAGAATCACTAATTTAGGAAATTCGCATCTGGAAATAAAAAACATCGATGTTTATAGCGAAGATACTGCAAAACCTCTGATTAGCAAGGAAATAAATGAAAGATTATTCGTTAACGCTAGTGGAATTTGGGAGTTAATAATTCCAGCGGAAAAATTGAATCAAAAATTATACTTAAAAATTGTCGCAGGAAATAAGGACTTTGTGAAAATCATTAACAAAGTTCATACTATTTAATCTTCATAAAAAATCGCTGTACTCACATACTACCGCCAACGTATCCTTATAAACATTAGGATCAACATCTTGCATAGGGGTAAGTCTACCATAAATAGGTATTGACTGTTCTTCTTTGGTACCGGCTACTACCGCAGGTTGGCCACACATTTGCCCATCCCCCCAAACAAGAACATGCGCCGGATTTCTATATATATTATAAGACAGCTTGTTATTCATATTTGCCATATGGCGCCGGGAACATGTCCCACTTGAACCTGAAGACATTCTCACCGTAATATCTTGCTTACCACAGCTACACCTATAATACAAAGTAGCCACAGCATCCTCATTACCCAAATCTTTAGTATCATAAACTCCAAAATTCATTACAGGCGGCGCATGCTTGAAATAACAATCACAAGAACATTTATCTTTAGCTTCCGCCGACGACAAAATACTTACAAATATGACAAAAATAAACAAAATAGAATATTTTTTTTTGCAAACAACCATAGTTCTTTTAAAATTATTTATTTTTTAGTTCAACCTTAAGTCTTCACTTAGGCGGGTTATTTTCTTTTCTCTTTTTTTCAGCCGCCATCACAAAACTAATAAATAATGGATGTCCATCTCGCGGATTAGAGGTAAATTCAGGATGAAACTGGCAGGCGAAAAACCAGGGATGTTGCGACTTCGATAATTCAATAGTTTCCACCAAATTGCCATCAAGGGACAAACCTGAAATTTTTAGCCCTGCTTCAACTAAGGTTGGCACAAACTTACCATTTACTTCATAACGATGACGATAACGCTCAACAATGATATCCTTATCATATATCGCATGAACTAAAGTATTTTTTTCTAAATGGCATTCATGCCCACCTAAGCGCATCGTGCCACCCAAATCAATATCTGTATCCCTTTTTTCAACAGAACCGGTGTTTGATAACCATTCAGAAACCAAAGCAACCACTGGGAACTTTGTCTTGGCAGCAAATTCCGTACTATTTGCCTCTGCTAACCCCGCCACATGACGCGCAAATTCTATAACTGCGATCTGCATTCCCAAACAAATTCCCAAATACGGCACTTGATGTTCGCGAGCAAATTTTGCCGCCAAAATCATTCCTTCCACACCACGCTTACCAAAACCACCCGGTACTAAAATTGCATCCATACAATCAAGAATTCCTGTTCCTTTTGCCTCTAATTCTTCCGCATCGATATAAACTATTTCCACTTTGGTTCGCGTATGAATACCAGCATGCCGCAATGCTTCATTGATTGATTTATATGCATCAACTAAATCGACATATTTTCCAACCATGGCGATTTTAACTTTATGTTTTAAATCACTATCATTAAGAACTATGTGCTGCCAGGAACTCAAATCGGCAACACGTACACCTAACCCAAGTTTTTGCGTCACTAAATCACCAACCCCATCTTCTTGCAACAACAAGGGAATGGAATAAATATTCTTCACATCTGGTAATGAAAAAACGCCACCCATTTCTACGTTGGAAAATAAAGCTATTTTTTCACGCGCTTGTGCGGAAATAGGTTGTTCTGAACGGCAAATTAAAATATCAGGTTGAATACCGATAGAGCGCAATTCCTTGACAGAATGCTGTGTTGGTTTGGTTTTTATCTCACCTGCTGTAGCTAAATATGGTACTAAGGTTAAATGGATAAAAAGAGTTTGCTGCGCGCCAAGCTCAATACGCATTTGACGAATTGCTTCCAAAAATGGCAATGATTCGATATCACCAACCGTACCGCCAATTTCAACCAATGCAATATCACTATCCCCTGCCCCAGCTTTGATACGCTTTTTTATCTCATCCGTAATGTGCGGAATCACCTGTACCGTTGCACCCAAATAATCACCACGCCGCTCTCTTCTTATCACTTCGGCATAAATCTGCCCGGAAGTCAGATTGTTTGCTTTGGTCATTTTGGTACGCAAAAACCGTTCATAATGACCTAAATCAAGATCAGTTTCTGCCCCATCTTCGGTGACAAAAACTTCACCGTGCTGAAACGGACTCATTGTACCAGGATCAACATTGATATAAGGATCAAATTTAATCAACGTAACTTTAAGATTACGCGCTTCAAGAATTGATCCTAAAGAAGCAGAGGTAATGCCTTTACCCAAAGATGAAACCACACCGCCAGTAATAAAAATGTAACGTGTCATATAAGAAATTTTGAATTTTAAATGTTAAATGGACGAATAAACCAAATCATAAATTCCCCTTCCCGCCTTAATTCCCGTCCTTTCAAACTTAGTTGAAGGACGCGGGTAAAGTATACAATCATAAACACAACAAGCAAAACGTGTATCTTTTTGCATCAGTTTCGCCACATGCTCTGCATAATCTTCCCAGTCGGTAGCAAAATGGAAATACCCCATACGGTGTAGTTTATTACTTATCAGATCAATAAACAACGATCGCACCAAACGTCGTTTGTGATGACAGCGTTTTGGCCATGGATCAGAAAAAAACAACAGAATTGCAGCAAGACTTGCATCAGGTAAAGCTTTTTCCAAAACAAGCAAAGCATCTTCGCTATAAACACGGATATTGGAAATATTTTCCTTCTCAAGCGCATGCAAAACAGCCTCAACGCCAGGACGATAAACTTCGATGCCAATATAATTATGATGCGGATTAGCTCGAGCTGCTGTCAGCAAAGCTTCGCCATCGCCAAAACCAATTTCCAGGATTATTGGTGCCTGATTTTGAAAAACTTTTCGCGCATCGCAAATTCCGTCGGCAATAGTTAAGCCATAACGCTGCCAAAGTTGTTGGAAATTGGCTTCGCGCTCCTTAGTCATGCGCCTTTCACGACGCACAAAGCTGCGAATAGGTTTGTGATTTATTGACATAATATTTTCTCAATCTTTTGTATTCATTTTTCTGATATCGCCCTATAGACATCATCCCATAATTAACTCCAAAATTGTCCGCCAAAATCGAAGTACTATATGTAAAAATAATTTCAAGCTTTTATGGTTGCCATTTTATGAAAAACTGTATATTTTGAGGTTACATGTTTTTTTAAAAAAATTGAACTGTTTATCAAAATTTCAGCGGGTGTAGTTCAATGGTAGAACAGAAGCTTCCCAAGCTTCCAGCGTGGGTTCGATTCCCATCACCCGCTCCATTCATTCGTTCATTTCATTAAATGTTATTTTTATTTATGAAAAAAATCCTCAAAACTCTTGGCATTATCCTTTTAATTTTATTTTTTTTAATAGCGGGAGGTTTTACCTATCTTTACAAACACGTTAATCCTAACGATTTCAAAGGCAAAATCAGTGCCTTGATTGTAAAAAACACTGCTCGCGAAATCAATATCAAAGGCGATATTACCTGGACTTTCTTTCCAAGTCTGGGTCTAAACATCCACGATATAACTTTAAGCAACAACAGACAATTTGCATTTAGTAATTTCGCTAAAATTGGCGAAGCCACTATTCATATCAAACTACTCCCTCTTTTATTTCACAACATACAAGTTAGTCGTTTAACAATCAAAG
>MGXG01000059.1 GCA_001801285.1 Gammaproteobacteria bacterium GWE2_37_16 | reverse complement strand
AGCATCATCTGTTTTGCCAGAATATGTTGAGATAATCAACAAGTTTGGTGGTAAAATGCCGGGCGCTAAGGGCGTTCCTGAAGAAATGTTGCGCAAAGCAGCTTCTATGGCTGTTTGCAAGATTAATATTGATTCGGATTTAAGATTGGCGATGACTGCTATGATCCGTAAAAGTTTTGCTGAAGATCCAGCTAATTTTGATCCACGTAAATATTTAACTCCAGCCCGTGCAGCTATTAAGGATGTTGTTAAACATAAACTGGTAAACGTTTTGGGTTGCAATAACAAAGCCTAAATATCTCCGATAACAGACTTAGTCTAAATAAAAAGGCGTTTGTAAATTCAAGCGCCTTTTTTAAATTTCTCCGCGCATGGAATTACGTAGAATTTCAGTAATTTTGACAGGTACTGTTTTGCCTATTAGGTTGGGATCGCCGTGAAAATTAACGATGCGATTATTTTCCGTACGTCCCATGAGCTGTTTGGTGTTTTTGCGTGCCACATCAGTGACAAGAATTTCCTGTACAGAATTAAGCATGGTTTGACTGATTATCTTTTCTTCGCTATTTAATAAATTTTGTAGTACCAACAAGCGCTGTTTTTTTTTAGCTAGAGGTACGTCATCTGTCAAAGTTGCTGCGCTGGTGTTCGGGCGAGGGCTATAGATGAAGCTAAAAGAATGATCAAAATGCATTTCTTTAACGAAATCCAAGGTTTCCAAGAAATCAGCTTCAGTTTCACCGGGAAAACCAACAATAAAATCGCTAGACACACTGATTTCTGGACGTATTGCACGCAGTTTTTGGATTTTTTCCTTATATTCTTCTACCGTATAACCACGACGCATCAAGTTTAAAATCCGGTTGCAGCCGCTTTGTACGGGTAAATGTAAATGGTTGACTACCTTGGGCTCGGTAGCAAAAACCTCTAGGAGATGCTCGGAAAAAACCGCTGGGTGTGAGGTGGTAAAACGCAAACGGGCAATATTTTCAATACGAGCAGCAGCAATCAATAAATCGGCTAAATCCTGGGTTTTTTCTGTACTATCTTTGTCACAATAAGCATTAACATTTTGTCCTAAAAGATGAATTTCCTTTACTCCTTGTTCAGCCAGTTGCTGGCATTCACGTATAATTTCGGCAAATGGTCTGCTGATCTCTCTTCCGCGAGTTTGTGGGACGATACAGTAACTACAAAATCGATCACAACCTTCCATGATAGTAACAAAGGCGCTGGCGCCACAAGCGCGTGGCGGGGGAAAATAAGTGAATTTTTCATTTTCCAGCAAACGAATGTCCATTGGGTGCGATTTTTTTTCGATAACCTCATCATAGAGTATGGGCAATTGGTGTATAGTTTGGGGACCGAAAACAAAATCAACATATGGAGCTCTTTTTAAGATTTTTTCACCAGAATGACTGGCAATACAGCCGCCAACCCCGATAATAATTTCTGGACGTTTTTTCTTAAATGCTCGAAAGCGACCCAAGTCAGAAAAAACCTTTTCTTCGGCTTTATCACGTATGGCGCAGGTATTTAGCAAAAGCACATCGGCATTTTGTGGGTCTTCCGTTGTTATCATTCCATGCGAAGCAGCAAGAATATCTGCGATTTTCTGTGAATCGTAGACATTCATCTGGCAGCCGTAAGTTTTAACGCAGAGTTTGATGCTTGAAGTGTTCAAGGTTTTTTGCACCAATAAAAAAGGCGCAAAATTTACGCCTTTTTTATAAATTTAAGATTTTAATTATTTTGATTTGGTGTTACGCACTTTTTTCTTAAGTGGAGTAACAGTTTTAGTTTTTGCTTTTACGCCCATATTGCATGTGCATTCTTCGTTACCACAAATAGTGCAGGCATTATCTTTATTGCAAGAACATGGGGTCTTGTCATTACAAGTGTAACTAACGTGATGGCAGCCAAATAGATATTTTAATAAGGCACCCACTGCTAAAATTGGCAGTAATACATCAAAAAACCTACTGACAAAAAGCATATAATTCAAACCCTGTTCGTGCCAAACGGTAGCCGCAACAGCTAAAGCAAGAGCAATTACTATAGTGACGATAGTTAAAGCTTTATGAGCAATCTTGCACATATAAATTATCTCCTAAATAAATTGAAATTAATAAAAAAGAACCTAAAAAATAGTTATATTCTAACCACCTATCTGTTTTTCGCGAATTTCAGCAATAGTCTTGCATTCAATGCATTGTGTTGCAGTGGGTCTGGCTTCCAAACGCCGAATACCGATTTCAGCACCACACTCATCGCAATAACCATAATCACCATTTTGAATACTGGCTAATGCTTCATCAATTTTCTTTAACAGTTTACGCTCACGATCGCGTTCACGCAATCTTACATTGAATTCTTCTTCTTGGCTGGCTCTGTCGACAGGGTCTGAATAGTTAGTAACATCTTGTAAATCGTAAATCGTACGGTCTACTTCTTGCATTAGTTGCTGTTTCCATAGGTTAAGAATTTCTTCGAAATGGCGCAACTGTCCATCTGTCATATAACTCTCATTTTTTTTCAACTCATATGGTTTAACTCCTAAAGGACCAACTGATAAACTAGTGTTGGATTTTTTAGTTGGCTCAATCTTTTTCGGTGATTGACTTGTTTTAGCGCTGCTTTTTTTTATTGTTTTTTCCATAATATGCTTCTGTTGTGCTATTTTAGGCTTTGGGGTGATTTTTTTTGTGGTTGCCATACTTTATTATTCCTGTTTAAATATATTTAAACACTATTGTGAAGCGATATTCATTTAAATTGTCGCTTTGTGTAAAGTTACCAAATATACTATAAGATTGCAATTGTAGTTTAACCAACGAGTTGAATCAAATTAAATGTCATCACCAGAGTTTTTTCTTTTGTAAATACAATTTATATATGCCTTGTTAAATTACCTTGACAATGAATTTTGTTCCTGATAATTCAGTGTGTTAAACTTAACGTATTATATTATACGTGCATATATAGTTGGTCGTTTTATATACAATTTATCCTTTTAGTATTTCTTGATCACCATGATGAAAAAACCGACAAATAATTTACTTGCGGCTTTAGATGTTGGCACCAATAAAGTAGTGGCTTTAATTGGCGAAGTACAAGATGGGGAAAATGTTGTCATAATTGGTGTTGGAACGCATCCATCCAGAGGGTTGAAACAGGGTATGGTTGTAAACATTGATGTTACTGTGCAGTCGATGCAAAACGCCATAGAGGAGGCGGAAAGAATGGCTGGCTGCAAGGTGCATTCCGTTTACACAGGGATAGCCGGCAGTCATATCCGTAGTCTTAATTCGCAAGGTATTGTTGCTATCCGTGATAGCGAAGTGACAGCATTCGATATCGAGCGAGTTATTGATGCAGCTAAGGCAGTTGCTATTCCAGCTGATCAGAAAATTCTGCACATTTTGCCTCAGGAATTTATTGTCGATCACCAAAGTGGTATTAAGGAACCTATCGGGATGTCTGGAGTGCGGTTGGAAGCTAGAGTGCATATTGTTAGCGGTAGTGTTAGTGCCACCCAGAACATAGTTAAGTGTGTCGAGAGATGCAATTTAAAAGTTGCCAATATCATTTTACAGCCGTTGGCTTCAAGTTTGGCTGTATTATCTGAGGATGAAAAGGAATTAGGTGTTTGTTTGATTGATATTGGTGGCGGTACTACCGATATTGCAACTTTTAACAATGGAGCGATTTGTCATTCGTTTGTTATTCCAATAGCAGGTGATCAGGTTACTAATGATATTGCTATAGCATTTCGTATTCCAACCAAGCAGGCTGAGGCTATTAAGATTAATCAAGCTTCTGTGTTGCATTCCGTGTCTGAAGAAGCAGTGGTTAAGGCTGGGGCTGTTTTGACAGTAGATGTTCGACATATGCGTGAGATTACAGAGGGAAATTTATGCGAAGTTGTGGAAGCCAGGTATGAAGAATTGTTTAATTTAATAAAACATGAATTAGAAAGACGCGGAATCTTAGATAATATTGCTGCTGGTATAGTTTTAACAGGTGGAGCATCAAAAATGACAGGGTTAATAGACCTTGCTGAACGAGTGTTTCAATTGCCGGTACGATTAGGCTCGCCTTGTAACGTAACGGGCAAAGCGGAAATTTTAAATAACCCTATTTTTTCAACTGGTGTCGGGTTATTATTATCTGGGTATCAACATCAACAAGAAGGTGGCGCGGAAGTTAACTTTGGAGATGGAGTCAAAAATCTTTGGGAAAAAATGCGTAGTTGGTTTCAGGGTAATTTTTAAAGCCTTGTGGTTTTAAAAATTATTTCAAGATGTGCTTAGTGAATTTCCTTTTAAATAAAAGCGTTACTTGTAAGGCTTGTGATTTATTGTGGAATTGAAATAAATAAAGAAGTAAAAAAGAAGACAGAATAAAGATAAACTATAGCAAATGAGTAATTTAAATTGCAAATATTGCTTCAGATAGTTTTCATTTTGGAGAGTTAGTAATTATGTTCGAATTATCAGAAAATCCAGCCTCAAATGCAGTAATAAAAGTATTTGCAGTTGGTGGTGGTGGCGGCAATGCTGTTGAGCATATGATTTTGCAAGAGATTCCAGGAGTGGAATTTATTTGTGCTAATACCGATATTCAAGCTTTAAAGCGCTCAAGTGCTCCTATTTTATTGCAATTAGGTGAGGAATTGACAAAAGGTTTAGGGGCAGGTGCTGATCCAGAAGTTGGTCGTTTAGCAGCGGAAGAGAATCGCGATAAAATTCGGGAAATTCTTGCTGGAACAGATATGGTTTTTATTACGGCCGGTATGGGGGGCGGTACTGGTACTGGTGCTGCGCCGATCGTTGCTGAAATTGCCAAGGAGATGGGTATTCTAACTGTGGCTATTGTGACAAAGCCGTTTTCATTTGAAGGGCGCAAGCGTTTACTTCTTGCTGAGGAAGGTATTGGCAGGTTAGGTAGAAGTGTTGATTCATTGATTATTGTACCAAATAATAAATTGCTATCTGTATTGGGTAAAAATATTAGTCTTTTAAATGCATTTCGTGAGGTTAATAATGTGTTATTGGGTGCTGTTCAAGGTATAGCTGAATTGATTACCAAACCAGGGCTGATTAATGTTGATTTTGCAGATGTGCGTACCGTAATGGCTGAAATGGGTATGGCGATGATGGGGACTGCTGAGTGCAGCGGTGAAGATCGTGCCAGAGAAGCTGCGGAAGCGGCTATTTCCAGCCCGTTATTAGAAGATATAGATTTTTCTAATGCGGGTGGTGTGTTGGTTAATATTACCGCTGGGACTAGTATGACAATTGGCGAATTTGAGGAAATTGGTGAGGTAATTAAGTCTTTTACTTCAGAAAACGCTACGGTCGTTGTTGGAACTGTTATCGATGCGGAAATGCGTGATGATTTGCGTGTTACTATAGTTGTGACTGGTTTGAATAAAAATATTGGCAACAAGGCAGGTCAAATGGCCGCGATGACAAAACCAAAAACAGTTACTGAAAATTTATCAAGTGATAATAGTAGTGGTATCGATTATCAGAAATTAGAGAAACCTACAATTATGCGTAATCAGCAAACGGCTGCTCAGCCTAATGTGCAAAATTCTTTTAATGCGCAGCCGCCGCCGTTGGAAAATAATTTAGATTTGCTTGATATTCCTGCTTTTTTGCGTCGTAAAAAGGATAAAGAATAGATATCTAGAAAAAAGTATTGGAATCTTTCGTTCCTTGTCGTCTGGCCGAGAAGTTGAAATACTAGGGGCTATATGATCTAACCGAAAAATCATTAGTAAATAGTATAAATTGATTTTTAGGATAAAAAAAGCCCCGATTTCTTTTTTAAAGAAATCGGGGCTTTTTAGTTTTAGCAAATATCTAAATTAGAAATACACTCCGATTTGCAAAGTGGCTACGTTAGATATTCTGGTGCCTGATGCCGACTGGTCAGCGATTCTATGATTAGTTCCACCAACATCGCCATAATTGTAGTTAACATCACGGTAGTATTCCAAAGTTTCAACAGTATATGGCCAGAAGGAAGTGCTTAATGCGGCTGCATAACGCTGTTTTGGTAGTTCTACTGCCAATGCTTGCCAGCTTCTGTTGTAGCCGAGAGTAAAGGCATATTTCTGTTGGAAAATAGGGAAGTTGTATGTTGCTTCAATTGTTAAAGCGCTAGGTCTGGCGCCAACGTTGTTGAAAGACATATCAGTTACATCAAAAGCCTTAGTTGCTGTTACAAATTCACTGAAAACATGGAACGGATATAGATCTAAAGACAGATGACCATCAAGAGCTGGAACACGATGTCCTAATTGCTCGGTGTTCGCTGGGCCAGCTGGAACGAGTGTGGTATTTTGAGCAAGTCCGTAAACGGTTTCTTGCAGATTTTTAGCATCGGCAAGATTTGCAAGATAACTAACTCCAACATCTGTGGCCAAGTTAAAGCTTCTTAATACGTTAAAGTAGTTAAATGGATGGAACAGATAATCAAGATTAACTCCCCAGTTATTAATGACACCGCTATTGTTAACATAACTATCGCCTTTGAAGGCATATGCTGAAGCATTAAATCCATTTTTCAGGTAACCTAATTCTACAGCGCGAGCTTTTACGCGACCCAGTAATTTAGGTAAGCTATCGGCGAGTAAATAACTGCTAAAAGTACCAAACGGGACGGTAAATTGACCGGCGGTTAAGTAAACTGGACTTTTGTTTAAATTACCAATGGTTAAGAAGGCACGGTCAATTTTTAATCTAGAATTAGATATTCTGAAATTAGGAGAATCTGTTGTTCCGGCATGAGGCGTCTTATCTTCGTAATTGATCATGATGGCTCCTGTTGCCCATGGTCCAATTTCACCGATAGCATCAAGTTCGACCCGGTTTAAGTTGAAATCAGTTTGGCTAACGCCATTTGATTTTTCATAACCATCAGAATAGGTAGCCTTACCTTCAATAGCGCCGCTTAAGTCAATAACTGGGCGATCAGGAATAATTTCATTGTGGGAGGTGGCGAAATCGTCTAATGATTTACGTTCTTTTAATAAAAGCAAGTCGGTGTTGGCTGAAGATATGTTGGTAATTAAATCAAATGGACTATAAGATTTGCCGACAAATGGCGAGGTTACCACTGCTAAACCATGTGCATAGCGGGTAGTGTTTAATATTCTTTTAATTTGTTCTTCTATTTTATCCTTATGAGTAGTTGAGATTAAATCTTTTTTCGTGGCTTTTGAGCTAGAGGCAAAGGTACTATGTTTTTTATTTGTTGCTGTCCTATAGACAGTGTTAGAAGTTTGTTTATTGAGCTGTGTCTTGAGTGCAGTTAGTTCTTTTTCCAGCATTTTAGTTTCTGCTGTTAATTTCTCAATTTGTTGTTGTGTAAGGGCGGATTGAGTGCTTGAAGCTTGGTCTGTCTTTACAGAAGTATCTGCTAAAGCTACGCCGTTACCTGCTAAAAAAGCAGCTGCAACTAAATGACAATATAATTTTTTTTTCACTCTTGTTTTCCCCGAATTTATTATTGTTTATAGGATGATAGATTAAAGAAATAAAAGAATCTTAATGATACACTCTTCGCATTTTGGTTTTCCGCGTTGTTGGCTTTCTCACTCGCTTGAGTCATGTATGTCCAATACACTCCTCAAACTCGACTCGTTGCCGCCTA
>MGXG01000058.1 GCA_001801285.1 Gammaproteobacteria bacterium GWE2_37_16 | reverse complement strand
CGGATAGAGGCTGTCTAAGGCAATAGAAGTGGTAGGTTCTGTATTTAATAATTCGGTTAAGGTTAATATAGTTTGCAAAAAAAGGTTTTTTTTGTTGCTTTCCAGGGTTTTAATCCTCGACCTTTGTCGCCACCAAGCTTTTTGCCAAATAGAGTAAGAATTTGGCTGAAAAGAAAGGCGGTTTGTTTCCAACATAGCGTTGATATAATGAATAAGTGCGCATTTAACCCGTGTCTGCTCACTTATGGTTGAGATTTTAAGGAGTCTTTGTTTGCTGCTGTAATAAGTTTGTGGGCATTTGGCGTAAAGTTCACCTAAATAAAAATGGCATAAGGCTTTGCGATCTTCCGCACCCTTGATTTTATATAATTGTTCTAATTCCTTCTTCAATGTGACAAGATAGAAAAGAAATTCTTGGGTTCTTGTTTGGGTGGAATTGGTGGATTCTTTAGCTTCATTAGAGATAAATTCATGCAATTTGGTGATAACATGATTATTTTCTAAAAATATTTCTGTGTTAAGTGGCGACTTTTCCATAAAAAACTAGGTATTAATAATTATTGATTCATTTAAAAATTTCATAAAATCATTCATAATTGCATGTGCAAATTAGCCAGCGAAGCGGTACTTCTCCTATGGAGTTTCATAAGGGTGGATATACCCTTGTATCGCCGCAGGCGAAATATTACGAGGCACTTTAGCCGAATCGCTTTAGATGTTGATTTTGGTTATAGTGATTAACATCAGTTAGTATACATTTTTTAAAACTAATTTTTAACAACTATGTCAAATAATTTTTCCAGCAAAGCAGTCAAAGATTATACAGCTAATGCTATTGAGGTTTTAAGCGGTCTTGATCCGGTTAAAAAACGTCCTGGTATGTATACAGATACCACAAGACCTAACCATTTAGCACAAGAAGCTATCGATAATAGCGTTGATGAGGCAATAGCCGGATTTGCAACAAGTATTGAAGTTACACTTTATGCGGATAATTCTTTGGTAGTCACAGATGATGGGCGTGGTATGCCAACAGACCTTCATCCGGAAGAGAAGATATCCGGAGTTGAGCTGATTCTAACCAAATTACATGCTGGAGCTAAATTTTCCGATAAACATTATCAATTTTCCGGTGGTTTACATGGAGTTGGTATTTCAGTGGTCAATGCTCTTTCAACCAGTTTGGAAGTTCGTGTAAAACGCAATGGCGAAATTTTTCGTATGACTTTTGCTGACGGTATTCCAAGTAGTCCATTGGAAGTTATTGGTACCGCCAAACCGCGCGATACTGGCACTAGCATCCGTTTTTCACCAAATCCACAATATTTTGACACAGTAAAATTTGGTGTTACTCATTTGCAGCATCTATTACGCGCCAAAGCCGTGTTATGTCCAGGATTAAAAGTGAAATTTCATAATGAACAAACGGGCTTGACTGATGAATGGTGTTTTGCTGATGGGTTGAAGCTATATTTAACTACAGCTTTGGCGGGTTATAATTTTATTCCTGAAACACCATTTCTTGGTAGTTTTGAAGCTGAAAAAGAAGTTGCTGAATGGGCGGTAACCTGGGTTCCTGAAGAGAAAGTGGTTGTTACAGAAAGTTACGTAAATTTAGTACCAACTTTACAAGGTGGCACGCATGTTAATGGCTTACGTTTGGGTTTAAGCGAAGCAATGCGTGAATTTTGTGAGATACGCAAGCTTTTGCCGCGCAATATTAAAATTACCGTAGATGATGTTTGGGAAAATTGTAATTATCTTCTTTCGGTGAAATTGCATGATCCTCAATTTTCGGGGCAAACCAAGGAGCGTTTAACTTCTAGGCAATCGTCAACTTTTGTTGCTGGCGTCGTCAAGGATGCTTTTAGTCTTTGGCTCAACCAAAATGTGCATTTGGGCGAATCAATTGCCGAAGTTATCATTAATAATGCTCAAAAACGTTTAAGTATAGAAAAGAAAATTGAACGTAAAAAAATCCTGCAAGGACCACCTTTGCCAGGCAAGCTTGCTGATTGTGTTTTACAAGATTTAACACGGACGGAATTGTTTTTAGTGGAAGGAGACTCGGCGGGCGGTTCTGCCAAACAGGCGCGTAATCGGGAAACGCAAGCGATTTTACCTTTGCGGGGAAAGATCCTTAATACTTGGGAAGTCAATTCGAATGAAATTTTATCTTCCCAGGAAATAAACAATATTTCAGTAGCGCTCGGAGTTGATCCAGGAACCGATAATCTGGAAAAATTACGTTATGGTAAGCTTTGTATTCTCGCCGATGCGGATTCTGATGGATTACATATCGCGACTTTATTGTGTGCGCTATTTTTACGTCATTTCCGCGCTTTAGTGAAAGCTGGTCATGTTTATGTCGCTATGCCGCCTCTTTACAGGATTGACCTTGGTAAAGAAGTTTATTATGCGTTGGATGATGAAGAAAAACAGGGAATTTTGGATCGCATTGTCGCGGAAAAGAAAAAGGGTACAGTTAGTGTGCAGCGTTTTAAGGGTTTGGGAGAAATGAATCCTCTGCAATTGCGTGAAACAACTATGGCTAAAGAAACGCGGCGTTTGGTACAGTTAACAATTACGGATGGTGATAATGCCGATAGCTTACTTGATATGTTGCTCGCAAAAAAACGCGCCTCTGATCGACGTGATTGGCTGGAAGCCAAGGGGAATTTAGCAGAGATTTAAAACGTAAAAATTTTGAATTTTAAATGTATGAATCACTGTGCGATGTTTATAATGTAATTATTTGTAATATCTCGAAAAGTTCGGGAATTATAATTATGTTTACGTAGCCGCAGGTCTTTAGTCTGCGCTAAAATACGTGTTAACTTATATGAGTACGCAATAATAAAAACGCAAGCTAAAGCTTGCGGCTACGTTATTTTATGTTTTGGCTGTTGCCAGAAAAACACCTTAAATAAGACCCACGTTATGGTAATTATTTTTGCATAAAAATATCGCATAGCGATTCGTTAATGCAAAATTTAGAATTTAACATTTAAAATTTCCCAAGAAATCATCCAGTACTTTGGTTAAAATTTCCGTCATAATCATGAAATCAGCGGCGAAGCTTTCGTCTTCGTTTTCAGCTGTATCGTCCTTGGCTAATTGCAATACTGCGTCTTGAAATTTTAGGGAACGCATGAAGAAATTGTTGGTTAAGGTGAAAAGAACCTGTTCCTGCCAATCAAGCGCTAATTGGTTTACTTCATAGCCATCTTTTAGCAAATTTTGGATGCTTTTGGCTGATAAATCCTGTTGTTTGCAACGAATTGTTCTGCTTTCCTGTCTTGGGTCTTGTAATAAACAATTTTGACCAATAGTGATAAAATCTGGTTGTTGTCCCTGGAGCCATAACGTCATAATTGGAGAGATTTTTTTCATTTCGGGAGTAGTAAGGACAAGATCGGGCAATACTTTATCCAGTGTTGTTAAAAATATTTGTGTTTTATTGGCGCTGGCAGTATCAAGAATAAGCCAATGTTTTTTCAGATCAAGGTAAGCGTAAATCTTGCTTTTCTTGGCAAATGCTCGCGGTAACAAGGTGAGACATAACTCTTCTTTGATGGCATATTTTTCTCTGCCTGATATTTTCCGATCTCTTTCGATCTCGAGTTTTTTAACTTTCTCCGCTAACTCTTGGCGCACCACTGTGGCTGGTAGAATTTTTTCTTCCAACTGTAAGCAAATCAACATACGTTCACCCGCAGCATAAACTAATGGCGCATGCTCATGGTCCATAGGCGATACCCAGCCGGTATTCAAAGGCAATGTCGCCAAACTGGGCGCAAATATCATTTGCTCCAGTTTGTCAGCCAGTTCTTGAGCAGTGTAAGAAAGATTTTCAGGAAAATTATATAATTGTACGTTTTTGAACCACATAGTTGAATTTGAAGAATTAGAAGTTAAAGCTTTTGATGTTCCTTGCGTAGGGTATTTTGAAATTCATGTAAATAAATTTGCTTTTAAAATCAAAGTATTGTAAATAATGCTGCGAGAAATAAAAAGATCGTGATAGATTTCCCTCTACCCATTCAAAAATAAAGTATTAAATTCGATTATGCAACACCTGATTGATAAAATTTTATGCAATTTTTTAGGGGTTTATTGGGTAACTTATCTTGACAGTATCCACCATTCTTGGTTCAATACATTATCAATATACCAATCCTGAATTAATTTTTTGGTTTGGCTAAAATAGACCCGAACAGTTTGGGAATTTTGCTAGAAACCAATAGCGCTGAAAACCAAAATGTGAAGGGGATATAAACAAAATATTTCGACACGGACTATGCGAATTAAAGCTCTTACACTTACTCTTTTTAGTTTATATGCTTTCCTTTTAACAGGTTGCGCTTCTCAACCTAATCTTGCTATACAATCCGACGATCAGGATCTACGTGCCGCAACAAGTAAAATAGCCAATTCAGCTCAATCAGTAAGTCAATCATTGCAAGAGTTGGCAGCGATTGAACGCGCCACTCACCCTGCAGCAAAAGTCCCAAATCCAATGGACCCAGTCGCGATAGGAATGGATCAGATACTTTCTATAGATTGGACGGGTCCTGTCGGTCCTTTGGTAAATAAAATAGCCCAAATCAGTCAATACAAGGTACGTGTTTTGGGTAAAAATCCAGCTATTCCAATCATAGTTTCTGTAATGGCGAAAAATATCCCGTTAGCGAATATACTTCGCGACGTAAATTTTCAATGTGGAAGAAGAGCTAACATAGCGGTGTATGCTGCCAATAGAATTATCGAACTGCGCTATGCGAAAAATTAACATTGCAATCACTGGCATGATTTTAGCTACAATTTTAACTGGTTGTGCTAATAAACAGCCTGATGAATTTAGTAGAATTAGTGCTTTCAGAAGCGGTGCTGGTGATAATATCAATGGAATTCGTAGAACTGTTTTACAAGAAACAGCAGGAGGTTTGGGGGCGCAAGCTGGTTTAGCCTGGCGTTCACGACAGTTAAATCAAATCATCAAAGATAACAGCCGTACTTTAGACCAGATTTTTAATTTTAATGCGATGTTGTTGGACAATAATGTTCTACCACCAGTGTTGGTTGAGGGGCGCAATACTTTAAATCTTGCTAACAATGAAACTATTCGCTTGTCTGACCACGATTACCAAATTATTTTTTCAGCTCGGTTTGTTACAGCTTCTCCAAGTTGGCGCGACTATTTGTGGTTAAATTATAAGAAACCAGAGCCACCAAATACCTCTTTACTACCGAAAAACAAACAAGAATTAAAGGTTTGGAATACATACTTAGCTTTAGGTTGGAATAATGGTGTGCAACAAGCATCAGAGATATTTGCCGCCAATTTAGGCAGATTAAAGCGTGATTTTGGCGGTATGGTTCTTTATCGTAAACTGTATGCTCAAAATATTGTTAGCGCTCCTTTTGTTTCCCAGGCTGATCTTGGTGTAACTGGTGATAGAAACGCTATACGTATTAATGATCGTGTTTTACGTATTACTGCTATCTCCGAACTAGACCCAAACAGCAAGCATTGGAAACCAGTTTTAACTGAAGAGCAGTATGTAACACCCTCTGAACAAGATGTGAATAAAGTCGAGTCTGATTTACGATTAAAACATTTACTTGAGAAGCTGAAATAAATGGAAAGACAAGAAATCCTCCTTCCTAAAGAACCGTTGCGCTTCGGCGTTAATGAACTAGAGTATTTGCTGGGTTTTTGCAGTAAACTTGGCGTTTCAGATATTACCATTCAAAGCGGCGAGCCAATTTTCATCGATCTAAAAGGTCTTCTCTATAAAATTACAAAGCGAAGATTAACAACAACAGAAGTTGGCGATTTGCTTAATGCCATTTACGGTCCTAATGGAACAACGCAACTTTTGAGCGGTACGGATGTTGATACGCATTATGATTTTAGACCAACACGTATGGAACGTTATCGTTATCGTGTGAATGGTACCAGTTGTCAGGTTGAAGGACACCATGGAATACAGCTTACTATTCGTACTATTCCATCAGAACCACCTACTTTGGCATCACTTAATATTCCACAGGAGATCATAAGTGCTATTGCTCCACAAGAAGGAGTTGTATATATTACCGGTGCAACTGGTTCTGGTAAAACCACTTTGCTTGCAGCGATTATTCGTGAAATAGCAGAACAGAGAGATAGCAACAGAAAGATTTTAACTTATGAAGCGCCAATTGAATTTGTTTTTGATAGTATCAGTAAACCAACTTCTATTGTTAGTCAGTCAGAAATTCCGCGTGATTTACCGACGTTTGCTGCTGGTGTGCGCAATGCCTTGCGTCGAAAGCCACGTTTAATTTTAGTGGGTGAAGCCAGGGACAAAGACACAATAGACGCTGTTATTGAAGCCGCCTTAACGGGGCATCCTGTTTACACTACTTTGCATACTACTGGTGTGGCCGAAACTATTCGTCGTGTTGTGGGTAATTTTCAACCCGAGGAGAGGCACGGTCGCGCCATCGATATTATAGAAACTCTGCGACTTATTGTTTGGCAGAAGTTAGTGCCAACTGTTGATGGAAAACAGGTTGCTTTACGCGAATTTTTAGTTTTTAGCGAAAAAATACGCGATAAGCTTTTGGATTCTGATATTGACCACATAACAACTGCAACTAGAAAGTTACTTATCGAATATGGTCAACCAATGATCGTAGATGCTAAAGAAAAATTTGCAGCTGGCATCATTGACGAACATACCTATAAGATTCTCGAAGCTGGAACTCGTTATGCTGATCGTGATGCGGGACTTATTTGAATCTGAAAAATCAAATAATTGTAGCATCTAAATAAGTTCTGATATTTTGCGTTATGATTTTGTAGCCGCAGGCTTTAGCCTGCGATATAATCCATGCTGAATTATATATGTACGCGATAGTTAACACGCAAGCCAAAGCCTGCAGTTACGGGCTTGTTGTTGCAGTATTTTTGTGATTCATTAGAAGTTTTTAAGAAGTTAATGTTTTTATAACCCTTTGTTTGTAAAAGAAATTTAGTTTACATATTTTAACCGATTGAGTAGGAGAAATTATTATGCCTCTTGTTTCCACAAAAGAAATGTTCAAAAAAGCTTATGAAGGCGGCTATGCTATTGGTGCCTTCAATGTTAATAATATGGAAATTATTCAGGGTATCACGGAAGCTGCCAAAGAAGAAAATGCCCCACTGATTTTGCAAGTTTCAGCTGGAGCCAGAAAGTATGCCAATCACACCTACCTAATTAAATTGGTTGAAGCAGCTTTGATTGAAACCAATTTACCAATTTGCTTACACTTGGATCATGGCGATTCATTTGAGCTCTGTAAGTCCTGTATTGATGGTGGTTTTACTTCGGTCATGATTGATGGTTCTCACCTTACTTTTGAAGAAAATATTGCCTTAACTCGCCGTGTCGTAGAATACGCACACGATAAAGGCGTAGTTGTTGAAGGTGAGCTCGGACGTTTGGCTGGTGTGGAAGATGAAATCCAAGTGTCTCATGAGGATGCTTTTTATACAGAACCAGATCAAGCGATAGAATTTGTCGAAAAAACTGGTGTTGATTCATTGGCTATCGCAATTGGTACCAGCCATGGTGCCTTTAAATTTAAAGGGGAAGCAAAACTGCGCTTTGATATCTTAGAAGAAATTGGTCGTAGAATGCCGGGATTTCCAATTGTATTACACGGAGCATCATCTGTTTTGCCAGAATATGTTGAGATAATCAACAAGTTTGGTGGTAAAATGCCGGGCGCT
>MGXG01000057.1 GCA_001801285.1 Gammaproteobacteria bacterium GWE2_37_16 | reverse complement strand
ATTTACGTTATATATCAGCGAGTTATTTTTTTATACTAAAAGTTTGTCGTGTACAAAGATCTTTACGCTTGGCGTTGTTGAATAATTCGTATTAATAATGATTTCGTAGCCGCAGACTTTAGTCTGCGTACTTCCATTTACTGCACATAATATATCGCAGGCTAAAGCCTGCGGCTACGTTAATCATGGTTTTTTGAATTATTCAACAACGCCTTTACGCTTGTTATAGTTATTTTACCCCTTCGGGGATGTTGATTATTTTATTTATATATTTTAACGAGTTACAAAACTTTGTCGTGTACTAAGATCTTTGCGATATTGGGAGGATTTTTATGATAAAAAAACTTTTTTTGTTATTGATTTTATTAATTTCAGGACCGGTTTTCGCCGAGCAACAAAAACCGCTTTTGGTCGTGCTTGATTGGTTTATTAATCCAAATCATGCCCCGTTATTTGTAGCAGAGCAGGAGGGTTTTTTTAAGCAACAAGGTTTGGACGTTAAATTCATTTCCCCAGCTGATCCATCGGAAGGCAATAAAATGGTGGCGGCTGGGAAGGCTGACATTGCCATTTCTTATGCTCCTAGTTTGGTGCATCATGTGGTAAACGGTATGCCAGTGATGCGTTTTGCTACTTTGGTTGATAAACCGTTAAACTGCCTAGTTGTTTTGAAAAATAGTAATATTCATACATTAGCGGATTTGAAAAACAAAAAAATAGCCAGTAATGGTGTTTCAACAGACAGAGCTTTGTTAAATACCATGCTAAAGAGCGCAGGTCTTGGTTTGAAAGATGTTGATTTGATTAATGTTCGTTTTGATTTAACGCAGGCTTTATTGGCGCACAAAATCGACGGTTTCACTGGGGGGGCGCGTAATTTTGAACCAATAGAGGTCGAACAAGCAGGGCAAGAGGTGCGTCTTTTTTATCCGGAAAAATACGGTTTCCCTATGTATGACGAACTTATTTTTGTCGCTAACAAAAAGAACATTAATGATCCAAAGTTAACTAAATTTACGCTTGCTTTAAAACAGGGAGTAAAATATTTACGTAAGTATCCGATAGCAAGTTGGAAAAAATTCGCTGTTAATCACCCCGAACTAAATAATGAACTCAATGAAAAAGCTTGGGTTTTGAGTGTTCCATATTTTGCTACTGATCCTGCTAAATTAGATAAAAAACGTTATCAAAAATTAGGCGAATACATGCAAAAAAATGCACTTATCTCTTACGTGCCGAAACTTGCGGATTATGCAAAATAATCTCGACAGTTATTGAAATGGTAAAATATAATAATTAAACTCATGAACCTAAGTGTGGTATTGCCGTCCAAAAAGTTTGTAATATAGCAAAAAGGACAAAGGCTATCATTCCTGTCACGGGTATGGTAAATACTGATGCCCAGAGAATATTCATAGCGATTTTCCAATTTATGGCGGATAGTCTTTTCGATAAGCCAATGCCGAGAATGCTTGATGTGACGACATGGGTCGTACTGGTCGGTAAGCCAAAAGCTGATGCGCCAATAATTACCCCTGCTGATGCTATTTGAGCGCAAAAACCATCAATTGGTTGTAATTTTACAAATTTTTTTCCGACAGTTTTAATGATTTTCCAGCCTCCAATTGCTGTACCGAGTGCTATGGCTATGGCACAGCATAGAGCTACTAAAAGTGGCACAGAGAAGGTTTTTAAATAGCCGTAATTCAATAATGCCAAAGTGATGATACCCATTGATTTTTGTGCATCAGCAGTTCCATGAGAAAAAGCCATAAAAGCGGCAGATAAAATTTGTAATTTACGAAATTTTTTATTTATCTTGTTTGGTGTACTACAGCGTACAGCCCAGAGTAAAACTACTATCAAAATAAAACCAGCCACAATTCCTAATATGGGAGAAAGTAATAAAGCTAAAATAATTTTTTTTAGTCCAAACCAATGCAAAGAAGTAAAGCCAGCGTGAGCAATAGTTGATCCTATTAAACCACCAATTAAAGCGTGGGAAGAAGATGATGGAATAGCAAAATACCAAGTAACAATTCCCCAGATGACAGCACTTAAAACACCAATTAAAATCACCATTTGAGTTATATTGTGAGCATCAACAATGCCCGTGCCAATGGTGGCTGCTACCTTGGTGGAAGTTAAAGCCCCAATTAAGTTAAAAATTGCAGCTAATGCAACAGCGTAGCGAATAGATAGGGCACGTGTGGAAATACAGGTTGCAATGGCGTTAGCAGTGTCATGAAAGCCGTTAATATAATCGAAAAGTAACGATATTATGATAACTAAAATTAAGGCAATTAAAGTTAGTTCATGCATTTTTAACTACCAAACTTTCTATAATGTTAGCGACATCTTCACATTTATCGGTTACAAATTCTAGATTTTCGTAAATTTCTTTCCATTTGATCAATTGGATAGGATCTTTTTCTTCGCTGAAGAGATGGCTAATTGCTTCAATACGTACTCGATCAGCTTCATTTTCAAAAGAATTTATTTCAATACAAATCTCTAAAATTTCTTCATATTTATTTTTATCACTTAAAAGGGATAATAATTTATCGGTAGCTTGGCATATTTTAAGAATTATAAACCCAAGTTCTTTAGCTTCTGTGGTGATTTTATTAATTTTATAAGTAATGATATGCTGAGCTGAAGCATCGATGGCGTCGAGTATATTGTCCAAGGCGGAAACCAGGGCGTAGATATCTTCTCGGTCGAAAGGGGTGATAAAACTCTTATTCAACTTTAAAATAAGTTCATGTGTTTTTTGATCACCTTTATGTTCTATATCTTTGATTTTTTTCTGGAGAGAAACGGGATCATCAAAGTTATTGAGCATTTCTTTTAAAAGTTGTGCTCCTTCGATAATGTTTACGGTCATTTCCTTGAATAAGATAAAGAAACTTTCTTCTTTGGGGATAAAACTGAACATTATTGCCGTCTCCGTAATTGGTTGTCGACAGATTTTGTGATGAAAATTTACAAGGGCATTATTATGTAAGAATGGAGTAGCGTCAATTTAAAACATTTAAATTATAGAAAAACCAATTTTATTGGCAATAAACCTAACCATGATTTAGTATATGTCTTCAATGATAACTTCAGGGCAGGGTGAAATTCCCTACCGGCGGTATTCTTTAATTTAGATATTAAAGAGAGCCCGCGAGCGCTTTATATGATTCTTCATATGAAGGTCTGCAGATATGGTTAGAAGCCATAGCCGACGGTTAGAGTCCGGACAAAAGAAGTAATACATTGCCACTCCTTGCATTTATTTATGTAATGCAAAGTGCTTGCCTTTTTTCTTCGCCCTGAATTTAATTAATTCATATGGGGTAAAGTCAATGAATTATATAAAAAAAATTGTGCATGTCACTAAATACAGCAAGTATTCAGTCGTATCGATAAAAGACAATACAAAGGCACTACTATTGCTTGTTACCCTCGGTTTTATATGGAGTTTTGGTTTTATTATTGCTCGTTTTGTCACAACTCACGGTGTAAATCCAATTGGTTATAGTTTCTGGAATACTTTGGGAACAGCAGTTTTGTTATTTGGCATACTTAGATTGTCAGGAAAGAAACTATGTTGGTCGCGAAAAAATCTACAATTCTATTTTTTTTGTGGCTTGATCGGAATTGCTTTGCCTAATACCAATAGATATTTTGCGGCAGCACATTTGCCAGCTGGACTATTGGCGGTGATTATTAACTCCTCACCGCTTTGGATGTATGTTTTGTCGTTGTGTTTTAAAATGGAAAAATTTTTCTTGGGGAGATTTGTTGGTGTTTTATGTGGAGTAATTGGTATTTTGTTAATCATTTTTTCCAAAACAGCGTTGGGTGTCGGATCAAGAGGAGTGTTCCCCTGGATTTTAGTTGCTCTTATCACACCATGCTGCTATGCACTATCGGCTATTTATATCACAAAACATAAGCATAAAGATTCGATGACATTGGTTTCAGGTATGCTGATTGCCGCAGCGATGATGTTAATACCGTTAACTTTTGCTACTAAGAGTTTTTATAGTATCCATTTGCCATTAAACTTGGTGGATGGGGCGATTTTGTTAGAGATTATTCTGTCAAGTGTAGGATACATGATTCTTTTTAAACTTTTGCGTTTAGTTGGTCCTGTTTACTACAGTTTAGTGGATGGTTTAGTTGTTGTGGTGACGCCGATTTTGGGTATGCTGTTCTTTGCTGAAACTTTAGGCTATTTGATGTTTGCTGGTGTGTTTTTAATTTTGCTTGCCGTTATGCTGGTTACTTTCGGGCAATCTTTTGTAAAATAAGTAGAATGTTAGAAACGGCTCTTAACGGCAGTTTGCTTTTATTGTATAAAACAACGAGATTACTTTACAAGATGAAGGTTGCTGCTAGAATTATGATTAATATTAACTTAATTTAATTCGGAGATGGATTATGTGGAAAAAAATTCTTCTTGGTGTTGGGGCTTTTGTCGTTTTAGTGATTACATTAGTTCTTCTTTTAACCTCATCAATTACCGATGTTGCCAATAAACAAATGGAGGCATTGCGAAAAGGCGATCTAGTCACAGCCTATTCCTACACGTCAAAAGATTTTCAGGGTTATACATCGTTGGCAGATTTTAAAAAGTTTTTCGACAAATTCCCATCACTGAAAAATAATAAAAAAGCCAGTTGGTCCGAAAGAAAAGTTGAAAATAATACAGGAATTTTAAAAGGAAGTTTAACGTCTAATGATGGAGCAGTTACACCTATAGAATTCCATTTTGTTAGAGAAAACAGTGAATGGAAGATTATCGGTATTCAGCTGCAGCCAACTGGAGCTCAGGTCTCTCCTTCTCAGGGAACTGGTGATGTTTCTTTTGGAGAAATATATCAGGTTTTGGTCAGTGATGCACAAAATCGAAGTGGTAGCGTCGATGCGGCAAAAACAGTAATTCCTTCAAAGGCACCTAAAGTTTTTGTCACGGTTTATGTTTTACATGCCAAAGCTGGCGTAAAAGTTACCGCTGAGATGGTGCGGATGGAAAATGGCGCCAAAATTGGACCAAGTGAGGCAACAATTACTCAAAGTGGCAATGTTATGCGTGATTTTTCTTTTACCAACGCGGCATCTTTATGGCCAGTAGGGGATTATAAAATCAATATAACTACTTCAAATAACCAATCGGCAAGCGTAAACTTTAAGATTGGTGCGACTCAAGAAAAGAGTTTTCAGAGTAAAAAACACAGAAGGCATCGTTAAAATTTTGATAAATTTAAAAAAACTAGGTTGTGCGAAAACGAGCACTAACTATAGGTGAGTTTTTTTCTAGAAAGAAAAGCCTTTCTTTGCCGCCTAGCGGAAAATCCAAACTGCTCGAGTCTATTTGTGCTAAACCAGGAAACCTGTTTTCGTTTAGTATATTAATGATGGGGTTTAAATATGAGCCAAATAAAAAACAATCAACAGAAATATGGTATGGGTTATAGCGAGACTTTTGTTAATTTTTTAAAAAAGCGTCGAGTTGAAACGCATGCGCAATTTCTTCTGCCTTACTTGAAACCAGGGTTGAAAATATTGGATTGTGGTTGTGGACCAGGTTCGATGACGATTGGATTTGCACGTTGTAGCCAAAACAGCGAAGTAATTGGTATCGATATCGAAGACAGTCAGCTCGAAATTGCCAGAGAAGATGCGGAAAAAGCTGGTATAACTAACGTTACATTTCAGCATGCCAATGTTTTGGAATTACCCTTTGCCGATAACACTTTTGATATTGTTTTTTCGCAAGGATTAATCAGTCATTTTTCTAATCCACTGGCTGTAGTGTTTGAACAAAAGCGTGTTGTGAAACTTGGTGGTATTGTAGCAGCCCATAATGGTTATATGAGTGGAGCGGCTTTCCATCCTACTAATGCTATTTTAGAAGAAGCTTATGATTTGAGTAAGCAACCATCGATTGCTCATGGTGGTGATCCCGATATTGGTATTAAGCTTGGTAAATTGTTTGCAGATGCTGGATTTGTTGATATTAAGCATACGATATTTTGTGATACAAATAATATTAAAGAAATGGCTTATTTTTGTGCCGAGGAATTTTTACAACGTGAATATAACAAGAAGTTACTGGCTCAAGGCAAAATCACCTTAGAAAAACTGCAATCTTATCGGGATGCCTGGTTAGATTTTGCTAAAATACCACATGCGTTTTCTTATTTTCCATGGGGTGAAGTGATTGGTTTTAAGCCAATTTAGTTTTATGGGGGAAATATGAAACAAATAATAGCTATTGGCGGCGGTGGTTTTAGAAGTGAAAAAAGTAATTTGAAAATAGAAAAATATTTACTTGCTCAAACTAAAAGAGAACGCCCAAAAATTTGTCTTTTGCCACAAGCGAGCCGTGAAGCGGAAGGATATATTTTAAAGTTTTTCGAAACATTTGTTAAGTTTGGCGCTGAACCATCTTGGGTTTCTTTGTTTGGCAAAGTCGAAGATTCTTGGAAAAAGACCTTGTTAGAACAAGATATTATCTATGTTGGTGGCGGAAATACCAAAAGCATGATCGCGCTTTGGAAGACTTGGGAATTGGATAAAGTTTTACTGGAAGCCTACAATAAAGGAATTATTTTATCCGGCAGTAGCGCTGGTGGAATTTGTTGGTTTGAACAAGGTATAACCGATTCAGTTTGGCCGCTTGGTACGGTGGAAGGCTTAGGTTTTCTCGAGGGAAGTTTTTGTCCGCATTTTGTTACCGAACCTGAAAGACAACAGGTCTATCGCGATAAAGTTAATACAGGAGAAATTAAACCAGGTTTAGCTCTAGATGATGAAATGGCAGCGCATTTTATTGATGGAAAGCTGGGGCGTATTATTACAGGAGTTGCTGGTAGAAAAGCGCTCAAGATTGAAGTTGGCAAGGAAGTTGTTTTGGATGTAAAAGATATAAGCATAAGAGCAGTTACGGTAGATGAAATATTGCCATTAAGGCATAAAGTATTGTGGTCAAATAAAGCAATTGATTTTTGTACATTACCAGAAGACGAAAGAGGGCTTCATTACGGTTTGTTTTTAAATGATAGCCTTATCTCATGTATATCGGTATTTTTCGATATAAATAATCAAGAAGCGCAGTTTAGAAAGTTTGCTACAGATCAAAAATACCAACAGAATGGTTACGGAACATTGTTGCTACAAAAAGTAATAAATGAACTAAAACAAAAGCAGGTTAGGGTTTTGTGGTGTAATGCTAGGTTAAGTGCGATAGACTTTTATAAGAAATTAGGTTTTGTGACCGATGGAGATGTGTTTTTAAAAGATGGCATACAATACATTAAAATGCAGATGGATTTATTTGGTCTATGTATGGGCGCAAGCTAAAGCTTGCGGCTACGAAATCTGCGGCTACGGGAAAATTTATTTACCAACGATGTTTTCTATTTCTTTCACCGTAACAGGAACGCGCTGTTTACCAAGCAAACGACAGCCATTTGCGGTAATCAATATATCATCTTCAATGCGGATGCCGCCGAAATTGCGGTAGGTATTAACTTTTTCGTAATTGATGAATGTGGCAAATTTCTTTTCAGTTTGCCATTGGTTAATCAATTCAGGAATAAAATAAATTCCTGGTTCATTGGTTACTACATAGCCAGGTTGTAGGCGTTTTCCCATACGAACATAGGCAGCGCCAAATTGATTAACGCGCTGCGTTTCTTCATCGTAACCAACATAATCTTCGCCAAGATCTTCCATATCGTGAACATCCAATCCCACCATGTGTCCAAGCCCAT
>MGXG01000056.1 GCA_001801285.1 Gammaproteobacteria bacterium GWE2_37_16 | reverse complement strand
GATTAATATTCTCCACTTCTATTCGCTGTGTCCACTAAATTGTAGCAAGATCACTTTTTTGTGCAATTTTCGCTTGGTGTAAAGCAAACTGAATATTCTTTATTTTTAGGAAAATTATTTGCAAAACAGCTACTCGCTACAAGCAGCAAAATCAATACATACCTTCGCATCATTATTCAATCCATTTCCTAAATTTTAAGCGCGATTTTGTCCTATACCATTTAGAACATTCATGTCATTTCTCACGCTCAGAAATAATGTGAAACATTATGAACACCGATACTAAGAATTCCTTAGTATCGTGTCAAGTAAAATACTAAGACAATTTTAGCTTACTCATTAACTCTTAATTTAATGACTGGCTAAGATGACAGACATACCTATTGCAAAAAGATTAAAAGAAGCGCGTTTGGCAGCTAATATTTCCCAAAAAAAACTAGGGATTGCGGCTGGTATTGATCAATTTGCTGCCAGCGCTCGCATGAATCAATACGAACGCGGCAAACATATTCCCGATTATTCTACTTTGAAAAGGGTTGCTGCGGTGTTAAAAGTTCCTGTCACCTATTTTTATGCAGATGATGAATTAGCAACCATAATCAAATTATACGGGAAGTTAAATACAGCTGATAAAATAAAATTATTGCAGACAGTCAAAAAGATTGCTAATAATATCCAATTAAGCTGTTAGTATTTTTACTTGTGAACATAAATTAAAACCTGTTGAATTGATTACAAAATGGTGGTGATAATTAAAAGATAAACTTAGGGTATATTTTTTTGTAATAGATGAGATTAATTACCAATTATGCCAGATTTCAGCACAGTTACGATAACAACATTTTTGACAATATTTATTCTATCAGTCATTGTTTGGTTATTTCGTAGCTACATATCTTCTTGGATTAATTATAGTATCAAACACAAATACGATAAGGAGTTAGAGGAATTGCGCGCAATTATAAGAAAGGGAGAAGAAGAGCGAAAATCTATTAGCCAAGCTGTTATGACAGCCTTTTCCGTAGTAGATAGTGCAGTAAAAACTTATAGATTAAATGCAATTAATAAACTATGGAATATTTTTTTAGACATAAAAAAGTTAAGCTCTTATGTAACAAAATTAGCACTTTTAGATGAGGACTTTTTACCTAAGAATCTAAATGATAATCCAAAATTAAAGCTTTTTATTGATACTCTATTTATAGAGTTGCCAGAACTGAAAAATAACTCACTATCTGATAAATATTCTGATGGTGAAGCTACACGCCTTTGGGTATCCCCCATTGCTTGGTCACTATATTTGGCTTACATTGTTATTGTGTCTTATGTGATAACACAAATTACTATGCTGAAATTCGGAATATATGATAAAAAATTACTTACTGAGGGAAAAATATTAAAAATACTTAAGGTAGTTATGCCAGAAATAACTTCAGTAAATAATAAGAAATTACCGCTGTATTTGGAAAAATTAGAATTTAAGCTAATAGATGAGCTCCAAAGACAAATTTTAAATCATGAGTCAGATCAGGAAAGCATAAACCGTGCAAAAATTGCGATTAGCCTATACCAAGACTTTCTTAGGGATGATGAAAAACAAAAGACTAATGGTATGATTGAAGATTTAAAAAAACAATAACAAAAACTTGTTATATGTAAGTACAGGGTTTTAATGTCAAAAATTTAAAATGTAAATTTAGACCTCAATATATAAAGTTTAGCTATTAGTCTAAAGTCTAGACAATAAATTTACCATCGTTAGTTTTGGGTTAGATATTGGTAATTTTATCCAACTGTCCAAACAAACACTCCAACTCCTCCAAACAACTATCCAGCACCCAAATAAACCCATGTACCGATTTAAAGCTTGTATCGCCAGCAATATCACTCCCCAACAAAAAAGAAGTTAGCGCTTTAGCTTTCATAATCCGTTCGTTGATCCCGTCGACTATTTCAAGACTGGTTAAAGCAGGATTTAAAATAAAAGTATTTTCCATTTCATTCACCTATTCATTATTGTTGATTAATAAAGTCCAATAATGCGCTTTGATTGTTTGGTGAATATTGAAAAGTGAAATGATGATGGAGAGCTATTTAGGGAAACATCGAAATTAGCAGCAAATTTTAAAAAACGCTACCCCTTTTGTTACCCCGACCGACTTTTTCTAAACTCCATTTTTGTTAAGTCTTTGATTTATATGGAGCTGGCGATGGGAATCGAACCCGCGACCTACTGATTACAAATCAGTTGCTCTACCAACTGAGCTACGCCAGCTAACTGTGAAAAGAAAATACAAAGCAGTGGGCACATATTATGCAATTCTTATTGAAAAAACAACCATTTTCTTGCTCTTAGAATAGCATCACCCATTAAAATTCAAAAAATAATGATAAATAACAACTCATGCAATAGCGGAAGTACTATTGCAGTGTGACTTAACCAAATCAATAATTATTCTTTTTTATCTTGCACCAAAATTGTCAGCAATGCTGCACAGATCATAAAAATACCGCCAAGTTGGATAATCTGCATAGCATGATCAGCAAAAAATATTTTCACAATTGCGCCAAGTGTTAATGCAGCAATGATTTCCGGTACGCAAATTGTGATATTTAACAACCCCATATACAAACCCATTTTTTCTTTTGGCATAGATCCTGCCAATATTGCGTAAGGTATGGTAACAATACTTGCCCAAGCTGCTCCCAAGCCAATCATGCAAATAAATAAACCCATTTGCGAGTGAACATGATTGGAAAAAATTAGCCCAATAGCACCTAATGATAATGATAAAATATGTGATCCTTTGCGAGTTAGCAATTTGGCAATAGATGGTAAAAATCCAGCGTAAATAATGCTAACAAAAGTATATATTCCCGAACACAAGCCACCCAAAGCGATGCCATCCTCAAGCATTCTATGGTAGGTAGGATTGTTTTCAACTTGTGCACCTGATGGTAAGCCAAAGATATTCTGTGCAACGCCAATTCCATAATACAAAAACACACAAAACATACCTAACCAGGAAAAAAACTGCACATACGAAACTTGGCGCATAATTTTAGGTATTTGAATAAAACTCTTTAAATCAGCAAAAAATTCCTTAGAAAAGGACTTAGTAAAAGAAAATTTTTGAATTTTTTCTTTTACTGTAGTTAGTGGCTCTGGAGGATATTCTTTACTGGAAAAAATTGTCCATAAATTCGCCAATAAGAAAACACTAGCACCAACATAAAAAGATAAACGTAAAGTCAACGGTACCATACTGGTATCTGTTGCACTTGATTGCAAACCAAAAACATGAATAAACAACCAAGGTAATGCGGAAGCAAAAGTTGCACCAATACCAACTAAACCAGTTTGGATGGAGTAACATTTTGTATGCTGTTCATCAGGAGCAACATCAGCAACCAAAGCGCGGTAAGGTTGCATTGCTACGTTAATGCTACCATCCAGCAACCATAGTAACGCTGCAGCAAACCAAACTGATGGTGCATTTGGCATTAATATTAAAGCTATAGTAGATATAATGGCACCGCCTAAAATGTATGGTTTACGCCGCCCTATTCTCGTCCAAGTACGATCACTGAAATGTCCCAATATGGGTTGAATTAGCATTCCGCTCAGTGGCGCAGCTAGCCATAGGTATCCCATATTACTAACATCAGCGCCTAAAAATTTATAAATTCCACTCATGTTAGCCATTTGCAATGCCCAACCAAATTGAATTCCTAAAAAACCGAAATTCAGGTTAACCATTTGCCAAAAATTCATTTTTTTCTTGAACATAAATATCCTCCGGAACTTGTAGTTTCAGGACCTTTAAGCTGCAACTTTTAGCTTGTGTTACAGTTTTCTGTTTCACAAGTTCTAAAAATTAGATCAAATAAATTATATATGCATACTCTTTTCATATAAAGATAATCATTTTAAAATAAATCACCGCTGTAAAATACCAGGATATGTTAAGTAAATTACCATATAAATCAATGTGTTATTTTTCGCATATTAAGTTTTCTATAGGCGGAAGCAATTTTTGCTTGCCATTTTTGGTAATTAGTTACAAACTACGCGTTGTTCTTTATATTTTAATAAGTTTTTCTTTAAAATTTTATTTTCGGAGGTTTCCATAATGCGTAAGCAACTAGCGTTAATTTTTGCAGTTTTAGCCTTGGGTTTAGTTGGTTGTAGCCAAGGTTCTGATAACAATGCAGCACCAGCTCAAGATCAAACAGCAGCACCAGCTCAAGATCAAACAGCAGCTCCAGTAGCACCAGATGCTAATGCCCCAGCCCCGGTCGCTGTGACCCCAGCTCCAGATGCAACTGCCCCATCTGCTACTACGACTCCTGATGTTCCAGCACCAACTCCTGCGGCTCAAGAACCAGCTCCAACAACACAAACAAGTGCTATGAATAACACTATGTTGTTTGCGGAAAATACTGTAGCTCAACCAGCTGCTGACAAAAAAGCACCTGTAACAAAAGATGCAGATAAATCCGTAGGTGGTCCTGTAGACGAAACAGATTAATTTGTAGATATCCTCTATAGATTATTTGGTAAATCAAAGGCATTATTTGCAAAAATAGTGCCTTTGTTTTTTGTCGTTATTGTTATGCGACCACACTTTTATATGATTTAATTAATACGTTTTTTTACATTGACGCGGATATACTAAACGAAAACAGGTTTCCAGAGTTAGTACAAATAGACTCGAGCAGTTTGGATTTTCCGCTAGGCGGCAACGAGTCGAGTTTGAGGAGTGCATGGGACAGACATAACTCAAGCGAGCGAGAAAGTCAACAACGCGGAAAATCAAAATGCGAAAAGTATACATCGATTAAAGCTTATAGTTACGTACAAAATCATAACATGAGTAAAATATTCGAACTTGCTTGGTTTTAAAATTATAAAAAAATTTAAGAGTTTATGTTTAAAAAAATAAAAAACAGACTTTTCATAAGTGTTTTAATATTTATTTTTCTTGCATTGCTATCTGCATGCAACACATTTTCCCCGCGTATTTTAGGAATTTCCGATACGGAATGGGCAAGTTATACTCCTGACAAACAAAAAGAATTGCGTGATTATTATAAACAAAAAGTAAAAACAAGGAAAAAAAACAAATCAAACACCCTGCTACCCATACCGAAAAATCAATTTAAGGATATAGCTATTCCAAATTTACCGTTATTGATCGATTTACATGATGGTAAAGCAATTATGCCGCCTTTTCTGGGTTGGTATGCATACAAGACCCAACCGTTCACCATTTTTCCTGACAGTTGCGTGAATAGTTTGCTACAACAAGTCAACAATCCAAAACAGCAAATTGTTTTACGCGTTTGCTACCAAAAAGGTACTTTATTCTTAGATCCAAGTCGCTATGACACAACTAAAATGCCGGGTTCTCTCAGTTTTCGCTACTCCCCTCTTTGGGAAAGTGAGTTTACTTATCAAAATATAAATACGACTGGTTATGTGCGTTTAAAAAACGCTATTATTACAGTTAAACTATTGCAAAATAACACTGTTAATGATATGGCTAGAAACGACCTTAAGAATTGAGGTGAATATTTGAAATTTTGCCTTGACTTAAGGCTGTTCGATTTAGTAATATACGAAGGCTTTATATCTTTCTTCCCCGGTAGCTCAGCGGTAGAGCAGGTGACTGTTAATCACTTGGTCGGCGGTTCAATCCCGTCCCGGGGAGCCAGTTTCCAGATTCTCTTGATTTCATGATTACGTTAAACGGCGTACGCAGCGTAATGTCTAGCTTTTCGTCCTTATAACTCGAGTTCGATAATAACAAATTAATTAGCTTGCGTTTTTGTTCGGCATTTTGCTTCTTAAACAATCCCGCTGCCTTTCGGGCAAGTTCGATAATTAAATTGGCATTTTCTAAATAATTTGTGTCGGCTTTTTGGTGGGCTAGCAGCTTTAAGGTTAATTCTTCTTTTTCATTAAGCCATTTAGAACTCTGGCTTTGCCAAAAATCCTCGCTAATTTTTTTATCCAGCTTATCTAGGTATGATTGGTCAATGCGGTCTTGAAGGGTTTTAATTTGCCTTTCGAGCTGTTTTACGCAATTGTTATGATACTCTATCTTATCGTGGTAACTTCCGCGTAAGCCTTCTAAAATCGTTTCCTGCTCATCCTCATTAATATGGATATTTCCAAGTAGTTTCTCAAACTCCGCTTCGATGGTTTCTTGCTTTAAATAGGTCTGGTTACATTTTCCTTTATGCCCCGTGCAATGATAATAAATATATTTCTCTTTTTTGATTTCGGCGGTTAATGAACAGCCACAGACGCCGCAATGTAACAAACCATTATAAGCAAAAATAGTTTTTCTGGATTTGTTTTTATGCGGGCGGCAAAGCACGTTTTGCACTTGTTGAAACAATTCTTTAGTAATAATGGGCTCGTGTTTGGCATTTTCGTATTTCTTGCCTTTCCAGTAAAACACACCTGTATAAAACTCATTTTTCAACATTACTTCAATAGTGCTTTTGTGAAAGTTTTTACCGTTACGATAAATCATGCCTTCATCGAGTAACCTTTTACGGATTGTCAAAAGCGAATAATCACCTGTAGCGTAAAGCTCAAATAGCCGTTGAATGAATGGCGCGGTATTTGGGTCTATGGCTACCGTTTTTTTCCCATCGACCGTGCTTTGATTTATATAGCCGTAGGGCGCAAAAGATGGGTAAACACCCTGCTCTGCTTTTTCCAACATACCTTTTCTGGTTTCTTCTGAAAGATTATCGACATAATTTTTTGCCATTAACGCCTTGATTCCAAAGATAAATTTTTCATTTGATCGAGAATCACGGCTTAAAATCACATTTTCTTTGACTAGATGAATAACAATGTCGGATTGTTCGATCAAACGGTCAATTAAGGCATAATCAGCAATGTTTCGTAGTAATCTGTCGGTCTTTTCTACCAAAATACATTTAATGGTTTTGTTTTCTTCGATAAAAGCGAGCATTTTATTAAATTCAGTACGCCCAGCTTTCTTCGCTGTTTCAATATCGGTAAATTCTTTTCTGACTATGAAATTATTTTTTGTGGCATATTCCCGTAAAAGTTTAAGTTGTGATGGGATCGAGTAGCCTTCTGCTTCTTGTTCTTTGGATGATACGCGGGCGTAGATGAGGGAGTTAGTCATTTTATTATTTTTTTCCTATTATCCGCCAAATCTGTTTTTGTTGTTCGATAATTATCAGCTGGTTTTTCTTATTTTGTTCAAGAAGCTCTTGGTTAATTTTTTGCATTTGTTCTATTGAATTTTCTTTTTGAGAATACTCTTTATATGTTACAGAATTAAAATGAAAAGAATCAATAACCAATGTTGCCACCATAAATAGTAAAACCATAACAACACTAAGTAGAAGACCGTTTACCGTTTTAAATTTTGAATCAGTATCTTTTTGAACTTGTTCTGGCGTAAGCAGATTAGTAACAATGCCAGGATCTGGTATTGTTATTGCAACTTTATCAGTATTAGGTATGTTACTTTGTGGTTTATCTTTATCCATAAAATTTAAAAAATACCCTTAATTACCAAAACCCCCTGTTGATCTTCAACAGAAAAGTCTCTTCCAATGAATTGCGATAAATCTATACCACCAAATGACACACCTCTACCAAATTTCACACCCGGAGCCATTTGTACCCCTCCTATTCTTACAATTCGAAGAGGCTCAATGCTACCATCCGCATTTATTCGAAATATTTGATAGAAATTAATTCTTTGTTCCATATGATTTATATATTAACGCGATTCTCAACTTTTTATGTAGTAAATTGAACGACATAGCTTTCTAGTGTAATTTAATTTTTTTCAACAAAATAAT
>MGXG01000055.1 GCA_001801285.1 Gammaproteobacteria bacterium GWE2_37_16 | reverse complement strand
AAAATAAAGCTTATTCAAAAAAAGTTTCATGGGGAATGGAATTATATGATTAAACCAAGGAAAAATTAGATAAGTTGTTTTTTCTCGGAGCCTTAGCGTGCCGGTAACTTTTAATTTTTTCAAAAACTCAACCCATGCAATATCATCGCTAGAATAATCCCGATGACCACTTACGTCTCTTTTAACATCTGAAATTAAATCAATTTTTTCGTAATAACGTAAAGTATGTGAACTTAATCCAGTTATTTTGGAAAAATTCTTTATATTCATAATTACTTAGCCACTTTTACTGAATCGCGATTTAAAAATGTTTTTGCCAAAATAGATTGCCTATAAATTGAATTTATCAAGATATATGTAGTGCTTTTTTTGGACAAACAGCTATGCAAGACATACATTTTATGCAATCACGATTCTCCAAATACCCACTAGAGCTATTAGCAAGAATAGGAATATTTAAAGGACAAGCTTTTTCGCATAATTTGCAACCAATACAGGTGTTTTTATCAATAGACAAAGGATGCTCATCTTTCCCAATACTACTAGTTAAAGTTCCTATGGGGCAAAAAGCACACCAAGCACGCTGACTAAAAAATATACCAAGAATTACGCCTAAAATTGTCGTTATTATACACATTATCCAAAACATTAGACCAAAATGCGCAACGGTATAAGGTGGCGTTATAGCTTGCAAAATAAAAACCCCAAAGAGAATAGAAAACACCACCCAACGAAATGTTTTATTTCTAAAAAAATCAGGAATTCTTTTTTTTTGACTTAAAGGTTGTAAAATTCGATCATAAAAAGCACCCCTAGGACAATAATTACCACAAAAATATCTTCCTCTGTTAAATAGTAAACTGCCTATACCTAAAACCATAACAATAGGTACAATAAATGAGATCCAACGATACTTCCAGCCAAAAGCAATAGTTATAAGAGCGATTGGCATCAACAACCACTGCCTAAATTTTCTCTGTTTTATAAAATTATTATTCATAATATATCCAAAATCTATTTTGCTTGAGTATCGGTTTATTCTCTTTGCTCATCTCGTAAATCACAAATACTTTACCAAAAAATAATCATACTGATTATCCATACCATTTATCAAAAGTGGCAATTTAGCAAAAACCTCATAACCGTTTTTTAAATAAAAATCTAACGCCTGAAAAGTTGCAGTATTAACATTCACATAAAGAGCGCCATTATCGCGTGCACATTCTTCTGCTTGTTCTAACAATTTCGTGCCTAATTTTTGTCCGCGCAATAATTCATCAACCCACAAGAGATCAACGTGAAAAGCACCCATACGACAAAAAGCATATAATCCAGCTACAAGATCATCATGTTCATTATGATAAGCAAAGAGATACGTGTTTGCTTCATAATTGCCGACTTTACTGACATTATCTGCTTTCAACTTATTGCGTAACACTTCATATGTTGCGTGCGTAAGTGAAAACTGCTTTAGCAAAGAAAACTTGAGCTTATTTTTGTTCATAACTTTATTTATTATCTAAATAGACGCCATTCTCAACTTTTTTGCGCTGTTGATTCTAACTTATTTATTTTGAAAGAAATTTTATTTACATATTAATTAAGAAAGCATTGTTAAATAATTCAACACCACCTATTGATAAAATCCAAGTTTGAGTTTTTAGCAATGCAAAATCAATGCGTTATGAAAAGTTGAGAATCACGTTAAATAACATTCTAATAGTAAACCTTTTAGCAGTAATTCGGTAATACATTTATTGCAGGAAATACAAGTTGCTTTGCGATAATCCCTACCTTGCCAGCGACTAATCAAATTTAGTTCGCGAATTAATGGACGGCATAAACCAACTAAATCGGTTTCCTTATTTTCGATAATATTAGTCATGAATTCATAACTACGTAAACCACCGGTTAAAATTGTCGGTTTAGCTATTACTTGTTTAATTTCATGACACCAACTACGAAAATAACCTTCATCAGTTATTTTATTAATTTTACTTCGCATTGGAGTCCCACTCCAATCACCAAAACTTGTTACTCTGCCAATATCTTGCAATCCTTGGCTGATTTCCAATGCATCATAGCCACACGCTGCTAGCATTTGCACAACAATTTCACCTTCACTAAACAATAAACCATCTTTTAATGCATCTTGCACACCAAGAGGGTGCTAGTGGCAAGCCACAGGAAATATTCTATTCAATAATTACTACTCTTTAAGAATATCGTCAATCACCACGCATCTGAAATTAAATCTTCTGCGCACATAGTTAACTTGAGCCCATTTGCGCAAATCATCGTAATAAAAATTTGCCTAAGCATCACCCAAACATTCACTTATATAAATTGACGCCATTCTCAACTTTTTATTCCAATCAATAAATCGAATTGCAATGGCGGATTATTGTTTTTTTTATGTTCTATCGACATGGCTTTCTCCTTGTGTGAATTATTTTGTTGAAAAAAATTAAATTACACTAGAAAGCTATGTCGTTAAATTTACTACTAAAAAAGTTGAGAATCGCGTAAATTGATTTGTTTATTAATGTATTATTAAATGAGTTTTAAATAATATTTACTTAATATTTGTGGCGTATAGTGTTTGTTGTTAGAAGCTAATAATTAAATATATCAATTTTTAAAAGAGGTATTTTATGGCTCCCCCATCACAAAAACAAGCATTGACCAATAACACAAATGAATATATTCAACCGTTATCACAGCAGATACCCCCCCCCTATCTACACCACTTAACAGGAAAGCGCTACCCATCTCTAATCCATTACCATCAATATCAAATGCAAGATCAAGCTTATTTATTCCTATAGCTTCAACTCACACCAAAACACCTTCTAAAAAAAATCTTAGTCCCGCTTTACAAGAAAAGCTAAAAGATATTTCCAGACTCCAAGCCAATGCCCATTTTATTAACCGACATTGCTTACCTTTATTAACCTGGCATCCACATAATGCCTTCAAAAGGGAGCAATATTATATTGAACTTATATCTAATCTGAAAATCAAATCAACAATAGACCATAGCTTACTATCCGAAAGTAAGTCAGATTATCTTAAAACTCACTACATGACCGCTCAAGAAGCAGAACAATGTAGATTATTTGTTAGAGATGGTAAATTTGTTAACAGTTCAGGACAACCATTTTCCACTATAAATGGTATGAAAAACATGGTAATACTAACCAAGGATGGTAAATTATTTTCAGCTCCAAAAGCACCAAACATACAACACTCAAGTTTTACACGAGGAGGATATTTGCTATTTGCCGGTTATTTTGAAGTAAAAAATAATAATTGTATTAAAATAATTGCCGAGTCAGGTCACTATGAGACACCAATAAAAAGCTTAGAAAATTTTATTGCGTTTTTAAGGCGTGCGGAAGTTAATTTATCTTCTACAGAAATATTATTCGCTGAAAGAAATACACAAATACGTGATAACAAAGAGGTCGTTATAATAAATCACTTGCCTTTAAACACAAAAAATTTACAAGAAGGTAATTTGGTCACACCACGGCGAATAGAATCGATACAAGATTCTTCGTTTAAATCACTTTTAAGTAATAGCGTTATACCTACACCACCAGAACATAACGCACCAAAAGAAACTATCATTTGCAACTGTAGCTAAACTTCCTGTGCAAAAATAAAGTCGGGTTTTAAAGCGTGAACCATGAAAAACATGATTTAAAACCTGACCACACAAGCCCGTAGACAAAAGTTTCCAAAGATACATAATTAATTCATCCCCCTCGAGCCAAACATCCCTTTCACATCTTTAAAAAAGCATTTTTACGTAAAACCGCATCCGGCTTCTTTGATGATTGCACCTAACCCCGTATAATCATCGAGCAACAATTGCGCATCTGAAGATGGTTTTTTGGAAATTAATACCATCAAGAATCGTTGCTGGTAATTAATAAAGTAACGGTTTGCCATGCCCAGTTGGTTGGATACACAGCAAACGTCCAAAGGTAAGTAAAGTTAAAATAGCTTCCGCTTGCCATTCCCTAAACTTCTCTAAACCAAAACGATTTTGCAATATTGCAAGTAACTGCACCAAATTAGTGGTTTACTGCATAATACATCTTAAAAAAATTGCTAATTAGTCGGATATTAATTATGGGGCATTTCAAGATATGTAAACAAAATTGCTATATAAATCAACATACTATATTGAAGCCTTAAAATTTTCAAACACATTTAAAAGCTAAGCTTACTTTGAGAAAATAATTTGGCAATACAGTGTTTCTTTATTTATATTTATGGGTGATTTTATTTCGATACCACTTAGGAAACCAAATCGTAAAAAAGAGCGCACCTAAAGTAGAGCCATTTACTAGCATGCTAACTATTAAATTCGAATAAGGATGAATTTTGTGTATAACATTGACACTCAAATTAAATAAAAACGACATGCCCCAGACAAAAGTCAGAACTTGGTTAATGAAAATAAAAACCGGATGCTGCCATTTTTCTTTTGCCACTTCAGCTCGCGCATATTGCAGTGTAAACGGTTTACCAATAGCGAGCGATCCCAGTGCCACACAAACTAAAGCGCTATTCACTAAAATCGCCATATTTGACATCAAAAATTCCAAATCAAACATCACTACACCAACAAAACTAAAGACAAAAAATGCCAGCGTAACCCAAGGTAAGATAAATTTCCTTTTTAAATCCTTATAACTAGTTACCAGCGTTAACAAAAGCAGCCCAGTTATACCGACTTTCAATTGTTGCGCAGTATGCAACGGCAAGATATAAAATAAAATCCACGGCAAAAATCCTATTAATACTCCGGTTGACATTTTTTTATACTCCAATCTTGCAGTTTATGTTTCAATACAAAGCGTCCGCATTTAAAGCCTACCTCTTATCGTTTAACATAGAATGAAATTCTTTATTTACCATCGCACGAATTTCATGATCAGAAAGCCAAGACTGATGAAGTTTCTTTAATAATTCCGCATCAATCTTCCCTTGGGTAATCAAATATTTACCAGCTGTATACAAATCAGCATAATACGCATTTGCCTTTTCACACATGTCTTCCTCTTTCAAAAGCCAAGCAGCAGGTTTTAAAATTTCACCAATATATTCTGTACCGTTTTCTTCCGCTGCATGCTTAAATGTCTGAATGAGTGGCGCAAAATGTTTCTCTTCTGGAAATCCACAACTTGAAACCAAAAGCATTTTCTGCGGCGCTGTTCTTGGATAACGCTCTGGATGTTTTGTCAGCTTACTACCATCACTATTTTCCTCAAAAAAAGGCATAAGATTCGGTATTCCACGATCCAAAAAAACTTTCATCAATCCAGTCGTTGAAAAAACATACAGCGGAGTGGCATAAATAATTAAATCAGCACTTCTTTTTTTCTCCAATAACGGAGCCATATCATCATGGTGTATGCACTTGCCAGGCGTTTTAAACCAGCAATTAAAACAACCAATACAGTGCTTAATATTTATTTTATTTAAATAAATTGTTTCCGTTTTCGCTCCAGTGCTTTCCATGCCTCTTAACAATGGTTGCAATATAAGATCAGTGTTGCCAAGGTTGCCGTGCGGCGAACCATTAATTGCTAATATATTCATATAAGTCTCCTATTTTTTATTTCTATTTATTTTTGATATTTTTCAAAACCTCACTACACCACTCCAGCTCAGCTTTAGCCATATGCAAACCATGATCAATGGTAATTAACCAGTATGGCGGATCTTCTTCATTTTTATGTTCTTTTTGCAAATGTTTTTTAATAGAATTTAAAAATTCTAGTTTTTCTTCCGTACTTTGCTTTCTTTTATGAATTAATTTTTCATATTGCTCGCATGATAAATTTTTACCAAAAAACAATTTCAGCAAAAGTTCATCACGCACCTGGTGACGTTCCGCTGGTTTTGGTAACCAATCTTGTAAAACCTTGAGTCCTTTTTCAGTCAAGCTGTAAATTTTACTTTTACGTTTACCGTTATAGGAATCATCTTCAGCAGTTATCAACTTTTCCTTTAGCGATTTGGCTAAATTAGGATAAATCTGACCGGCACTTTCTGACCAAAAATTTGCAATGGTTTTTTTAATCATGCTTTGCATTTCATAGCCAGACATTGGACGAATCGCCAACATGCCGAGGATAGTGTACTTGGTCTTGTTTATTCTGCTCATGCGTGTTATCATATATCTAAAAGATATATCTTGTAAAGCGCTTTTAAGAATTATTTTTTTATGTTAAACAATTCCATACAATTGACCGTATTATTTGAAGAACCATTTTGGAAAAAAAACTCAAAGCACGTGGGCATTAATGAAATTAAAGCCTTTTCTTGATAAATATCAAAATTGGGTATATTTTAATACAATATTACACACAAATAACCCATAATTTATAACAAAACATTGCCATGTTTAATCGAAACATAATCACAAACCCGCAAAACTGAGCACAAAACACTGATCGCAAACCACTAATATTGCGATAAGCCCTTCAAGTTAGAAAAACCACTTCCGTAAATTTGTTTGCGAAAAATTTCGATCAATATAAGTAAAGGCTGGTAAATCAGTAACTTTAAGGTCATTGCATCAATTCACCGATACTACAGGTATAAGACTTATTTTCAAGTCGAAAATTCAAAAACCATTAACGGTAAAAACTTTACACTATTAAATATTCCGTATTATTTAACGCATAAAATACCAAATTATTTAGAAAAATATTTTAAGATAATCCCGCGCCAAAAATACTAAATTCTTGGGGTAGAAAACTTCATCTGTTTGCACTAAATCATCAATATTCCACCACTGATATTTGATCAAAAAAAGCTTTTCTTCGTCGGTAAGACTAACTTGTCCCAAATTTACTTCATCAACACGCACGCCAAAAAACTGCTCCGTCAGCCGCGTTGATTCATTCCTCCATTGTAAAACCTGATCACTATTACCAATTAATGAGAAACTCCGTACCTGAATTATTCCACCCTCCTCTTTTAGTTCTCGAAATAAAGTTTCAGTTGGTGTTTCGTTTCCTTCAATTTCCCCACCTAGTGTAATCCAAAAAATCCGATCAGTTTTAAGCATATCATTACTTGGAACACGCAATTGCATTAACAGAATTTGATCTTGGTCGTTAAAAACTAAAGCCCTAACAGTGTTACGTGTTTTGGTATACTCTTTCAGCATAATTACAACCTCAAGAATTTTTGGCAATAAAATCTAAAATTACTTTACTAAAAAGTTCAGGTTTTTCAAGGTATGGAACGTGTCCAACATCACCCTCAAAGCAAAAATACTCAGCATGAGGAATTATTTCACTAACTTCACGAATTTTCTTTTCTGAAAAAATCTTATCATTATCCCCACCTATTACTAAACAGGGACGAGTAATTTTATGCGCCCAACTACTCGCATCAAAAGTTGTACAAGCATGCATTTGATTTTTAAAACCTATAGCGGTCATTGGATATTTATTTTCTGATTGATATTTAATTAATAATTCAACTATTCCCGATTGATGCAAAAAATTATCAGAAAAACACCAACCAAGACCTATTTTAACCTGAGCACTAACTGGTGCCGCAGTTTCAATAAGTTCAAGCTGACCTTCAAGAAATAATTTAAAACCAAAATTAGAATACTTCACTACGGAATTAGAAATTACAACAGACTTGGTAAGCTGAGGATATTTATAAGCAAGTTCCTGAATGATAAAACCACCCATAGAATTCCCAATAAAATGTGCCTGTAATACATTTAGCGCTTTGCATAATGCAGCGGTATCGTCAGCCATCATTTCTACCGTATATGGATAGTCAGGAACATCTGATTGCCCAGCCCCTCTATTATCAAAAAATATAACTCGATGCTTTTTAGCACAATTTTTAACTATCGTACTCCAGCTTAGACGATCACCACCAAAACCAGCAACAAAAACAATCGGCTCGCCTTGCCCATATTCTTCATAATAAAGATTGATATCATTAACCTTGATTTTTGGCATATTTGCTCTCCAAAATTCTTGTTCTTTTACGACCTGTACATACAATGCAAAGTTGCCTGATCCAAAATATATCCATCCATAGCTTTTAATAGTTCATTGGCATAAAAACCACGGGATAGATGCAAATTTTTATTTAATGCATACATATAAATCGTATAGCGATGAGCTTGATCCGGTGGCGCACACCCACCATACCCAGTCGCCTCTTCTTTGTCCAAACGATGTTCTTTTGGAAGTAGCCCTGAATTCCAGCTAGTTACGCCTTCAAGCAACTGCATTTCAACACTGGCATTTTCTGGTAATGTTTTTAATTCAGGATCAATATTGGCAACCGTCCAGTGAATCCAAGAAAAACCACATACCGGGACAGCATCATGATCTAAAAATATAAGCGCTAAAGATTCTGTGCCTTCAGGCAAATCACTCCAGGCTAAATGGAAAGAACGATTTGGTTTGGTATTTTTTAAAAATTGAGCTCCATATTTACCAAACTTATCCTCCAAATAACCGTTAATTATATTACTTGAATTAATTTTCACAATGACCTCTCAGTGTAAGTTAAGAAAATATTTTATTTAACATTGGCACTTTTCTAATTAGATGTGAAACACAAAAACTTGCAGAAATAGAGACACACGCCACCACGAAAAATTTCAAAAGCGGTGACCATTGTATATTTTTCAATAAAACCGATGTCGCGACCAGTACTGGTGCATGAAAAACGTACACACCAAAAGCATTGGCAGATAAAAACTTTTGCAAAGAATTTTGTGTATTAAATTTCTCTTTAAAAATACCGATTAAAGCTATAATAATTGCAACACAGAAAAAACTTTCCCAAAATGCATAACCAAAAGCTAAAAGGTTCCAACCTCCGAAAACCAATGGTGATATGTCGTTTGTTGCTAAAACAGTAAAATGCATTACTAAAATCCAAGCTGGTACTCCAAAAGCCAAAGAGGTAATTAGCCATTTTTTCCCGGTTCGATAATCAATTTTTGAGAAAAGATCTTTTTGATAGGCAACAATACCTAGTGTAAACATAACGATATAAGCTGCAAAAAAACAGAACTGTAAATTTAAAACAGCTGAACCAATTGGAAAAATTAACCTTATTGCAAAGGCAGTGGTAGTGATTAATGCAATTAACAAACAAATATTTTTGGTGATAATAGCAAAAGAATATTTTCTAACAAGAATGTCCAACCATTTTTTGCAAAAAAGATAAATCAAAGTAAAAATTAATAAAACAAGTGCGAACCATAAAGGACCTGTCCATCCCAGGAACTTAAAAGTTGTTATCCCCTTAAGAAACCGTGCACCAAATTTCATATCTGGATGTGATAATTTCTCACATACGGGATTGATCAAAAAAATATAGATGAGAGTTGGGATTCCAAGTCTGTAAAAACGATCGGCGATAAAATTTTTTATTCCTTTTTTCTCCAACGATCCAGGAATAAAATAAGCAGCGATCATAAAAAACAAAGACATAGAATAAGCTTGTGTAACCAACATTAAAGATAAAAAGAAATATAAAGGAAAGCTCTCCAAGCCATGAGGCTGCTCCATATAATACCATCTCCCCATGCCACTGTAAGTACAAGCCACATGCACCAGGACAATAAAAATTATTAGTAATGCTTTTAGGTTGTCGATATATGCTAGTCTGGTTTTGTTTAAATTATGATTCATGATGTCTTTGCTGAAAAAATAAATTTAAAATTCTTTTTTTCTCAATGATTCATTTTTAGATCTTTCTATCATAAACTTAACCGTGTCATTCATATTAATTTCCTCAATTTTTATTTCAGGATACTTGTTATGAAAAACACGATAGATTTCATCTGCAAATGCTTGCCCAACCATAGAAATTTTATCGTAATCAAATAGAATAACCCGAAATTTTTCTAGTCCAGACAAAATTCGACGTGCCTGTGAGCGAGATACATGGATGCCACTAATGGTATATAATTTAACGCGAATTTCTGTTTTATCAAACCCATAATCACTTTCTTCAGTTAAGTTAGCGTATTCATCAAAAACTGTTTTTAGATGGCGCGTAGAATTTATTGCAATTTTAAAAATTACTTTAGTTCCTTTTTTCTTCTTTTGTGACTGATTAATAAAAACATCGGGTAATTTATTATCAAAAATAAGCTGATAGCCATAACTATCTAAGATAAATTCGTCCCCAGCACGTGCGGTAAAAAAAATACCCTCACCAGAATGTGATTTGGGCATAGTTGTTACTTTTCCTTTGAGCAATTCTCCAATAGCTTCTAGCTCTGATGCTAATTGTTTCTTATGCATTACACTTTTAAAAACACCGATTCCTGAATCATCAATAACAAAAGACAAAGTATGATCATGCAATAACAATTCAAGCTTAATCGACTTTGATTCTGAATGTTCAATGGCATTATTTAACATTTCGGAAAAAGCATAACTAAAAATGCTATATATATTTTCTGGCAATTTTTGCCATAAAGGGATTTTTTGCTGAATTTCTTCTAATATTTTATGTTCTTCCAAATGTGCATTTTTATATACTTTTATATACTGAAACTGAGGAGTTTGCGCATAATTTTTTGCATATTCAGGCAAAATATAAAATGCCTTTCGGGTAGAACCAATCTTTATTAGCTTATCTTCTTCAACCAGGGAAGCTATTAGTTGGCTAACATACTGTCGTGACAGACCAAAGGATGCGGCAATAGAGCTGGTTAATATTTTTTCACCAGCCTTTGCTAATTCTAATATTTTTTCTTTAGTTAACATAAAATTTTATTTAATCACAATTGTAAAGTAATTATCAACTAAAATATAATAAAAATCCCTGGGGCAAGCCCACAGGGTATTTAGAAGAGGCGCAACTGAACTATTTTCGGCTCCTTTCCTTGTCGTCTTATGTACTTTTCAACTGCTTCCCAATTTCCTCTTTCACCGACAGTGGCAACATAATAACCATCTGACCAAAATTCACCGCCCCATAATTCCTTTCTTATCCAAGGAAATTTTTTAAACAGTTCTCGCGCCGTTATACTTTTAAAAATTCTTACTACTTCTCCTATACTATATTTTGGATGAAATGAGCACAGTATGTGTATATGATCTTCGTCACACCCTATTTGCTCAAACTCAACTTCGTATCTCTCCCCTATCTGTTCCGCTATTTGCTTCACTTCCACTTCAACCTCCTTCCTTAGCAATACCTTGCGATATTTCACAGGAAAGACAATATGATAGTGGGTTTCATACGCGCAATGATAGCCTTTCTTTAACACCATGCGCTCTAGTTTACACTTGAAAACCTAGGGTTTTCAAACTTTCCTCGTAATGTGCCCGTGGCAAGCCACGGGGAATATTGCATTAAATTGTAAGGTAATTGTCAAGTAAGTTTAACTAAATTAACAAGTAATTGACAAGTAAATAATTTATCAAATATCGCTTAAAAATATAGAAAAAATGGCAGAATAATACAACATTTACCTGACAAATGTCTCTGTAGAGGACAAACATTTCTTTCATTGATAGCTAATTTGCAATAATATCTCATGGAAATGAGAAAAATTATCATTTCAGGGTCATATACTCAAAATGAGCACTATATTTACAATAATTATATGTCTGTTTACGACTAATTTTTCTATTTTCGCCTATCAAAAAATATATTTTTTCCCGTAACACTAAGTGGCACGCCATAACATATCGCAACATCTCTACCTAGAAGTCCAAGTTTACCTGCTGCCACACCAACTGAGAACATGACTCTGCTATCAACTCTGTAATCAGCAGCAACACTAATGGCCGATCCCAAAGCAACGCCTAAATCGCTAGAGTTAAATACACAAGGTTGTTTTGGATATTTTGCTTTTTCCAGACAAGTTGCTAAACCACATAAACCGCAATCTAATCCAAGCGGAATAAGTTTTGTCCCGATTAAAAATATAACTTCAGCTTTTAAAATATTATCTGCATCGCGAATAAAAGTCGGTAATTCACGAGTTAGAGCTAATTCACGCATCGCCGTAGAAATCTCAACTATCTCTTTTTTTTCCGCCAAGGCAATAACAAGATTATCGCGACCTCGTGCTTTAGGCGCCGTTCGCGCCGCAATCATCATTTTATTAGCAACATCTTTTACACTATTTTCACGAACATTTTCTTCAAAAATCACACTCATCAATATCTCCAATATTTTTATAGTTATTTTATTGGCACATAAATTTCAGTTATCAACTGTTCTGGTGGTGTGACGTTCGGATCATTTTTATAAATTTCAAAAATTGGCTGGGCTTTAAATTCATAACCATTACATGGTAACAGCCGTCCAAGCAATTCTTCGACAACTTTGGCAATTTCAGTATATGATCCAATATGCGTCACAACTGCATATTTACCACTCTTAATTTCTTGGACATTAACATCTTTAGTTGACTGAAAATCTGCTGGTACTGTAACACATGCATCGTAGCGAATTTTATCTGGTTCGACTATTTTTGGATCATCGTAACCAATCCCAATATATTGCGTATCGGCATTTATGGGTAAATTTTCACAAGAAAACAATTTCTCCCAAGCTGGTGCGCATTCTCCGTATGGACCAACATATCTAACACAAGCAACGCGTATTGTTGGAATATTTTTAACAGTAATTTGCATAGAATTATCCCCTTTAGGAAGTTGATTAATAAAATTTAAAATTTCTTGAAAACGAAACTGACAAATACATTTTCGATAGCATGTTGGATAAAGCCGAAAATGTTTTTTAAATGCTTTGGAAAATGCTTCCAAAGATTCATAGCCAGCCTGTAAAGCAATATCTGTGACTCGTTGTTCCGTAAACAACAGATTATGGGCAGCTCTTTGCATCTTCAGCCTTCTAACATAACTTTGCACAGACTCACCAATCATCCCACTAAAAACCCTGTGAAAATGGTACGTAGAAAAATGCGCTACTTTAGCCAATTCAGCTAAAGGTATTTCACGATCTAGATTGGCTTCAATATGCAATAAAACTTTCAATAGTCTTTTACGGTAAATTTCTAAAGTATGATTTTTATTCATTTTTTTCTGTGCTACTTTTAGCAAAATTTCTTATAGCAACAATTATCCAGAAAATTCCATATGATTACTTGATTTTTTTTGCTAAATTAATGAGTTACACATAAACCTAATCGCCATTATCTCTTGCTTTTTTTGACATTTTTGGTACAATTACACCTTTTTAATAAGTATATTTAGGTAATATTTATGCATCATTCAGCACTAATATTTGATACGTTAGTATTTGCAAACAAACTAAAAGCTGCCGGTGTACCTGATCGACAAGCTGAAGTACAAGCCGAAGCTATGGCTGAGATTGTCACGGAAAATCTCGCAACCAAACAAGACTTAAGAGAAATGGAGCTACGTATAACAACAAAGCTAGGAGGCATCATGGTGGGCGGTATTAGCTTACTCGTCATATTAATGAAGTTATTTCACCTTTAAAAACCGCTTAAGTTGATCCGCCAAAATAAATTCAACCCCTGCCGCTTTCATTTCATCTATTGCTTTTTGCGCATTGCCTATAGGTAAATTCACGCCTTTAATCGCATCTTCTACAACATAGGTATTGAAATTTTTACGCACCGCATCAAGAGCGGAGTGCTTAACACAATAATCCGTAGCTAGACCAGCTAAATATAAATCAATAATGCCTTTTTCTTTTAAGTAGTTTGCTAAATCAAGATTAGTTGCCTCAAAAGCTGAGTAGCTATCCCCTCCAGGATGCGTTCCTTTCAAAAACACATGATTGATTTTATTCTGACAAAGTTCT
>MGXG01000054.1 GCA_001801285.1 Gammaproteobacteria bacterium GWE2_37_16 | reverse complement strand
TCCCCATAAACCAGCATTTCCAACAATATCACCATATGTCACCGTACGCATTTTTTCCGGATCGTCTTTTTGCCAATAAGTATTTAGCCGCGTAATCGTAGAGTGCCCCTGACCTTTGTTAAACATAAAGTTAGTGATACCAACACCTTTTTTACCGAAAAAACCACCCTCAAAAACTGAACCATATTGCGCCGAGTTATTCCCTCCTGTTGTTACCGAAGAATCATAATTCACAAAAGCGCCCGTTGCAGGTTCTGTCAATGGAACAGTTGATTTTGCCTTGTAATTAAAAATGCTGCCCTTAAAAAGGTTAGTGGCAAGCGTTATGTGAATTTTATTTAATGCCTGATCAATACGATAAATACTATGCAAATGTTCTTGAATTGCGTAATATGGTCTCCCCAGATAGTCATAAGGTTTAGCCTTAACTTGATCTATCAATATATCAAAATTTTGTAGATCCTCTTTACTGATCAAAGCATCTTTTGGCGTTTGTAAAATCACCGCATCAACACCAGCATCCTGTCCATTAAGTACAACGCGCATCAAAAGTATTTCCTTCACGTCCAAAATTGCTGACACATCTGCAGTCTTAGCTTGAGATACTGGCGCTGGCATAGTCGTAAGACTTGTTTTGTCAAGATTCATTGTTTGCGGCAACTCTTGTATGTTTTGAGGAACCCTTGGTTGAGATTGAGTATTGTCGTCAAGTAACCCATCTGCATATAAAACATTATTAAGCCTGTCTGTGATAAGAGAATTGCCCGCAGGACTGTATTTGGAATTATTTGCAGAATAAATCGGATGGTCAATCGAATTGATGTCAGTAAATTTAGAAAAATCAGGGGTACTTTTATTTTCAGTACGTTTCTTAAATGTTATCTTTTCCAAGAAAGCAGAAAAAATATTTTTTTTAATACGCTTATTAGGTTTGAATGCTGTGTTTTTTTGAAAACCCGTCTTTTTTGAAGTGCGGGCAAGATCTTTTAGGGTAAAAGAAGGATGAGAAATGTTTGTTAATCCATCAACAATACTCGATTCACCAATAGTGGAAATTTCTGCATAAGCGAAGTTTGGCAAAAAAATAAGCGCCACAAGAAATAAAATTCTTCCATAAGAAAATTTTATCTTTCCTTTTCTAGGGGTTGTGGACAATTGCGTTTTCATGACGAAAAAGTAGGTAATTTTAGCCGATTAAACTATTTTTGCGGTCGAAAAAAAGCAAATATCAACAGGTCCTAAAATCATTTAAGCCAATTCGCCCAATTTATTTTCAGCAAGTGCAATAAAAATAATTAAAAATTATTCCTTGCTTTTAGCTTATTTCGCTCATTTTTAAATTCTATTAAATACTTCTTTCCACCAAACAGAAAAATATATAACATTATCTAAAAATTAGGAATATATTTAGTTAAAATTAAAACTTTCAAAAATATGAAATATAAAAATAGTAAATTTCTTCGAATAAGTGGGCTATTTTGTCTACTGTGTTTACATATAGGCATATCTAATGGCGCCACCTCTACGGCCTCTTTGACTGTATCGGTACGGGTAAGAAGTTTTTGCACTGTAACTGCACCAACGGCATTGGCGTTTCCTGATATAACGGATCTCACTGTAGGACCATCAGGAACAACTAACATTACTTTAAAATGCACAAAAGGAACGACCGTAAACACCATAAAAATTGATAGTGCCAATAAAGATGGTAGCGGTGTGCGTAGATTAAAAGATACTGGAACCAATTATTTAAGCTACGTACTTTACCAAACTACGGGATTAAATTTTACTTCGGGGACATCTACAGGTACCTGTACCGTTGGAGGAACCGTATTGCCCATAACATCATCAGAAGGAATAACTAACGGTCTGTTTGGTGTCAGCACTGCCTTTACAATTCCAGTATGTGGCAAAATAAACGATGGACAAGATGTTCCCGTTGGGGCTTATTCAGATTCAGCAACAATTACTGTTGATTATACATAAATAACTAATTTTTACCCTAGGTGAAAGCCTGTTATTACACAAAAGGTTTTTAATATGCACAAATTGTTTCATAAAATCCTACTCCCCTTTTTATTGTCACTCGCTGCTACTGTTAATGCTGCGGTCCCCACCACCAATGAATTCGGTGTCACGCCAATGTCCATTACTCTATCAGGTAAAGATGCGATTAAATCCATGATTTTAGCAAACAGCAGTTCCAATTTCATTATGTTAGATAGTAAGATTTTTCGTTGGCAAAAAATCAATGGGGCAGATTTTTACACACCGGACACATCGAAAGCGGTCATGGTCGTTCCCCCTGTGTTTCGCCTAAAAGCAAAAAGTAATCAAATGCTGCGTATCGCGCTGCTCAACCGCCTACCTCATTCTCAAGAAATAATGTATAAAGTTTTTCTTACCGAATCGGCATCTAGCGGCGACTTACGCTCGCAATTAATAAGACAAAACGATACAAATTCCACTCAAAAAGAGGAAATAAAATTAAATTTTCGGGTCGGCATACCGATTTATGTCTTACCTGACAATCCATTTCGTAAATTGGTTTGGCAAGTCCAAAACGATGGTGAAAAGATTAAAATTCATATTACAAATCAAGGCAATGCACACGTTAAAATCATTAGAATTTACACAAGTCCTTTAGATCAATCCAACACAACCCTCACTCAGGTTGAACCATTTATTAGCGTTTATCCAGGCGAAACCAGTAGGGAGTTTACTTTATTTACTCCACCATCCAGTAATGGGCGCATGCAAATTCACGTAGTAACTGATCCTGAAACACCTGCAATCGGGACACATTTTGACTTGTGAAATTAAGACGGTTCCCCACCGATACGAGAATGGATTATAATTACCCTACTAATGTTTACTTGTTTTTTTAAATATAGGATTTAGCATATGAAAAAAACTTTATGGGCATTATCGACAATAGCAGTTTTTATATTCACAACCAAATCAATAGTGGCAGCATGGAGCCCTACTGTAAACGTAACTGCTACTGCGTCAGCACACTCACAACTTAATGTGACACAAATTTCAAGTATAGATTTAGGTATAGGCAATCTGTCCACTCGTATTGCCAATTCCCAAAGCTACAATATGCAAATAGGACTTTTATCAATCACTCTAAATGATAAAAAAATCTCACAGCCTGTATATATAACAAATACAAGCAAAAATCAGACATTAGCTTTCAAGGCCAATCTTGCTAATTGGCGAAGAGCTGATGGACAAGATATCGTTACTCCAATTGATAACCCATCATCTTCAGACGTTTTAATAGTCACTCCAGTGGTCGGCAAGCTTGCTCCATTGCAAAAAATAGCAATCCGTGTTGCCTTAAATAATTATCTTTCATCTGACAAGGAGATGTTCTACAAATTGTTTATTGAAGAAACGCCTGTTCCCCCAAAGCCCATTATGTCGAGCAATAAAATAAATAGTTTAACGGTGTTACCTAGTGCTATATCAGTTACTACAACAGTAAGCTTGCCTGTTTATATTTCCCCAAGCAATCCTAGTACGCAGTTAAGCTGGGGGGCGCAACAAACCGCCGGTGGGGTTTCGATTACACTTCATAATTCTGGCAATTCTCATATGGAAATTACCGAAATACAAATATTCGAGGAAGGTTCAGATACTCCATTATCAACGCAGAAAACAGATTTAATAGTTTACCCTGGCGAAGATGTTTCATTTGATTCGGTTATTCCCTCTGGTAAATCCGTTGGTTCGTCAGCTAAGTCCGCTACTTCTTCCGATAAATCTTCAGACAAAGCATCCGGAAAAGACAGCAAAGACAAAGAAAAGGGTAAAAATCTGAAAGTACGCCTTGTTTTAGCTAACGGTGACGTAATAATAATTGACAAGAGTCAATTGAAGTAATTACCTTAAAGTTGATTAATAAATAAATATTACTTATGATGCCTTGCATTGTTTTTTAATGTACATATAATAAACATTAATACTAGCTTTTATTATTTTTTTAAATGACTGAAATAGAGGAAAATATATGAAAAAAATATTGTTGGTGTCGGCAATAGCTCTACTATTCACGGGAACAGCTATGGCGAGTTGGAGTCCTTCAGCAAGCGTATCTGCCTCCGCATCTGCAACTGCAAAGCTTGATATAGTACAAACCACGGCTATAGATTTAGGTGATGTTTCTGCCGTAACAGCCAAAACTCTCGGCGCCAATAACAGCGGAACCAATGGGTTATTGACTGTTCAGTCTAATAAGAGCGTAGCTTTGAAATTTGCTGCCTCCCAATCCGACAAACCGGCAACTACAGGCAAATATCAAACGACCAATGGTTCTTCAAAAATTTATTTTTGGTTAGGCCAACCAAGCGGGGTTGATTTCAGCTCCAGCAATGCAGGAACATGTGATGCTGAAACCACAACCTATTTTCCAGAAACTGCTGCAACAATTAGCTCTACTGATTTACCAAGGAATTCTGCAAAAACCATAGCTCTTTGCCCTATTTTTGATCCTGCTAATGGTCTCGATGACTGGTCTGTAGACGGAGCACATACAGGGACAATTACCATTACCGTATCCGTATAACCGTAAGAAAAAACTAACAAAATAAGTAACCAACTAAAATAAATGAGTAGATAAAAAATGAAAAAACAAAGAAAAATATTAATGTTTTCGAATATTATTTTGACAAGTCTATTAGGTGCATTATTGTTTTCATGCACTGCCCAAGCTGAAGGTTCCCATTTAGGAATTACACGCTTGGCAGTTCATTTAAACAACAAAACCATTACACAACCTATTTATTTAACAAATAAAAGCGAAAATAAGAAATTAGCTTTTAAAGTGAAACTTGCAGATTGGGCAAGAAATAATGGGGAGGATATTGTTACCGACATTGATAACCAAAAAACTCCTAGTTCTTTGATTGTAACTCCAGTAACTGGTCAACTACTTCCATCACAGAAACAAGCAATTCGTGTTGCATTAAAAAAGTATTCTTCACCTAACAAAGAGGTGTTATACAGATTATTTGTTGAAGAAATTCCTGCTTTATCTCCATCTGCATTTTTGGACAACAAAAAGAACAAGCCTAGTGCAGTTACAATTACTACCCGTGTGAGCTTACCTGTTTATATTTATCCTATCAATGCTAATGCTAAATTAGACTGGCGCATAAACAAAACTGCTAAAGGCGTACATGTTAAACTGAATAACTCAGGTAATGCACATATAGAAATTAATAGTGTAGATGTAATCAGTGAAGATGCTGCGGCACCTTTGGCAAAGCAAGATATGGATGTTAGAATTTATGCTAAGGAAGGTGCAGAATTTGATGTAGCTATTCCATCTAGCAAAATGGGTAAAAACATGAAGTTACGTTTGTCTTTAGGTAATGGTGAATTTGTAAAAGTTACCAACAATGAAATGAAAATATAACCTTTTTCCTTAAAAACTAAAAGGCAGTTATTTTATAACTGCCTTTTTTGTTTATGTCTATTTTTGAAAAGTTAACTACCATAGTTTTTTGCATGTGGAATTTTATTGACGCAGTAAATTAACTGCTTTTCGCACTGCTGCAACCGCAAAATCAATTTCCTCAGAAGTCGTAAATCTGCCTAAAGAAAAACGAACACTACTTTGCGCCAATTGATTATTAACACCAATCGCTTTCAAAACATGAGAAGGTGTGATGCTGGCGACGGCGCAGGCAGCTCCTGCAGAAATTGCCAAATCTTTTTGCAAAGCTAAATGCAATTTTTCGCCATTAATATTGGCAAAACTGACATGCAAATTACTGGCAACACGTTGTTCTAAATCTCCATTAAGTTGTATCCCAAGCAAATCCTGTAACCCGTGCCATAACTTATTGCGTAATATTAAAATTCGGTCGCTTTCTGTAATTATTTCTGTTTTGGCAATGCGGAAAGCCTCACCCATACCGACGATTTGATGCGTTGCCAATGTTCCAGAACGTAAACCTTGTTCCTGCCCACCACCATGAATTTGTGGTTCCAAATGAATACGCGGCGCTCGTCGCACGTATAAAGCCCCACAACCTTTTGGTCCGTAAACTTTGTGTGCTGCAAAAGACATAAGATCTACAGGGATGTTTTTTACATCAATAACAACTTTTCCAGCAGCCTGAGCAGCATCAACATGAAAAATTATACCGCGTGATTTAGTTAAAGCTCCGATAGCCGCAAGATCATGAATTACGCCAATTTCGTTATTGACAAACATGATTGAAACTAAAACCGTATCAATCCGCAACGCTGCTTCCAATTTAACCAAATCGACTAAACCATTTTTTTCCGGATTTAAATAAGTTACTTCAAAACCCTGAGTTTCCAGATATTTGCAACAATCCAAAACAGCTTTGTGCTCGCTAGAAAGTGTAACAATGTGTTTACCTTTACGTTGATAAAAACGTGCAGCCCCTTTTATTGCCAGATTATTCGCTTCTGTAGCGCCAGATGTCCAAATAATTTCTCGCACATCGGCATTGATTAAATCCGCAACCTGTTGTCTTGCTTCCTCAACTGCCTCACGTGCGCAATAACCGTAAAAGTGCTCTGAAGCAGGATTACCGAAATTGCCCTCCCTATCTAAACAGGCTAGCATTTTCTCTTTCACGCGGGAATCAACCGGCGTAGTTGCCATATAATCGAGATAAACTGGGATTTTTTTCGACCCTAGGTATAACATATTGATTTATATAGTAATTGCATTTATATATCTTTTATCATGACGTTGTTGAATAGTTCGTATTAATAACGATTTCGTAGCCACAGACTGTAGCCACAGACTGTAGCCGCAGACTTTAGTCTGCGTAACTTACAATTATTGCACATAATAATATATCGCAGACCAAAGCCTGAGGCTACGTTATTTATGGTTTTTTCATTATTCAATAACACCTTTTATCATTTTCTTTTGTAACTCCGTTAAAACTCCACGCCAAATATTTATTTCCGCCCTTTCCAAACGCGCGCGACCAAACATGCGTCGCATTCTCTCCATTAAATGACGCGGTTTTTTCGGATCTAAAAAATTGCTTTGTATTAAAACTTCTTCAAGATGAGTGTAAAAACATTCCTGATCGACCACTGTCGCCAACTCAGGCAGTTGTTGCACTAAACCAAAAACATCTCCACCCTCTTCCCCTTCCTCTGCTTTAGCCAAAGCCATTTTTATCTCATAAGCAATAATCAACACTGCGGCAGCTAAATTTAATGAAGCAAATTCAGTATTGGTTGGAATGTGCATATGATAATGGCAAAGCTTTAGCTCTTCATTGCTTAAACCTGAACTTTCCGTACCAAAAACCAGCGCCACTTCATATCCAACTTTCGCCTCAACAATTGCCTTCGTCACCGCCTCTTTTGGGTCAAGTAGTGCTATCGGTAAAGAACGCACTCGCGAACTAGTGCCAATCACCAATTGACAATCTTGTATTGCCTCTAATAAAGATTCTGCAACTACAGCGTTTTGTAAAATATCATCAGCCCCAGCGGCACGCGCAGTTGCTTCAGCATGAGGGAAATAAAGCGGATTAACTAAATAAAGGCGCGCCAATTCCATATTTTTCATAGCGCGCGCGACAGCGCCAATGTTACCTGGATGGGTGGTGTCAACAAGGATGATGCGGATTTTTTGGATAATGGGCATTTTTAGGAAATTATAAGTTTTAATAGTATTGCAAAGCGATACGTACATTCTTTAATTTAATAACTCCACTTCCCGTGAAATTATTTTATAAAGATATTTTCCCTATAAAATTGCAATTCATAAATCGAGTCATAAATATCAGACAAAGCCATATGCTTAGACTTTTTTTGTAGTCCTTTAGCAATTTTTGGATACCAAGTACGTGCTAAAATTTTCAATGTACTAACATCCAAATTACGATAATGAAAATATTTTTCCAGTCTTGGCATGTAACGAGCTAAAAAACGCCGATCTTGGTAAATGGAATTACCGCAGATTGGGGATTTGCCTGCTGGAACATAGTGCTGAATAAAAGCCAATACCATTTCTTCAGCTTCCTTATCTCTAATATTACTAGCGCGCACACGTTCGACTAATCCCGACGCATTATGGTGTTTAACGTTCCACTCATCCATGCGCTCCAAAATCGATTCGCTATGTTTGATTGCAATAACAGGTCCTTCCGATAAAACATTAAGGTTTTTATCAGTAATAATAGTTGCGATTTCGAGAATATGATCAGACTCTGGATCAAGTCCTGTCATCTCCAAATCCAACCAGATTAAGTTTTTTGAGCTTGGTTTCATAAAAATAATAAACTTGTTTTTGTTAATTTTACTACAATAGCAAAATTGAATTCATGAAGCTAGAATAAAG
>MGXG01000053.1 GCA_001801285.1 Gammaproteobacteria bacterium GWE2_37_16 | reverse complement strand
TTTTGAACCATATCGTAAATATGCAACAATGCCTTATGAAGCTGTGCATTCTCGTTTGACCGCCTTGCGTAAACAGTTTCATGGCAAAATCCCTTTTAAGGTTTATCCATTTATTGAAACATATAATTATCGCTACCCTCTTTCAGAGCAACAAAAAAGAGATTACATCGCTAAACAACTCGCTGCCATTGATGATAGTGGTATGGATGGGTGGTATGTTTGGAATATTCACAACAAATACGATAACTTATTTTTAGTATTGAAAAACCGTAAAGCCACTTAAGTGAAATAGTTTAAGCAGATATTTATTAAAGTATCTAAATCATTACAAGCGTAAACATCAATACATAAATCCTTTTTATTATGTAAGCCGCGAGCATAATATTTAATAAGTTTACGTGCTTGTAAAATAGCAAACCTTTCTTCGCCAAATAGTTCTATCAATAATCGAACATGTTCTAGAAAAATCGAACCAATTTCTTTTGGAGTTGGACTGATAAATGGTTGTTGATTAATTTCGGCAATCAACTTTTGTGTAAGCCATGGTTGTCCGACACCTGCTCGAGCAAGCATAACCCCAGCGCAGCCAGTTGCGAGCATTTTTTTTAATGAATTAACACAGAAAATATCTCCATTACCAATCACAGGAATCTTCATCTGTTCGACAAAAAATTGGATTTGATCATGATGGACGGGTGTTTCATAATGCTCAGTCCAACGTCGTCCGTGCACAACTAAAAAATCTGCGCCAGCGTCACTGATTGCTTTGGCGATGTCCAGATTAAATTTTTCTTCACCATTTCCTTCAACACGAATTTTAACTGACACGGGTAAACCAGTATTTTGTTTCATGGCACAAATCATTTTATAAAGTTTGGGCGCATCAGATAGCAGGCTGGAGCCAGCCCCTTGACGGCGGACTTTCTTTACGGGGCAGCCGCAATTTAAATCAATTAAATCAGCCCCATAATCCGTGATGATTTCAGTTGCTGTTGCCAATTCTTCGGGATTGTTACCAAACAATTGATAGCATATAGGACCTTCATTGGGATCTTTTGCAATATAGCGGTGATATAGTTTTTTTGGTTTGTTTAGCAGCGCTTTACATGAAATCATTTCCGTACATGAAAAGGCTGGTTTCCCATACTTCCAGGTTAGAAATCGAAAAGGAGCGCAGCTAACACCAGCCAGTGGACCCTGAATAATATTTACCGGGAAAGTTTTGTTACCTAAGTGTAATGGTTTGATCACTGTGTTATAATTTTTTCAAAATAAGTAAGGAATAGTTTTATTGTTCCTGCGAAATCTATATCAATTAGTAGAAAATCACAAATCAAAATGGTTATAAATATGCGAAAAACTAAATTTAAGAAGAAAATAAAAAAAATAGAACAAAAAATATGTGAAAAATTTATTAAAGAGGAACAGCTTCTTTTTCGACGCATGCGTTATTTGAAAAAGCATCATCAAGCATGGTTTGCTTTGATTATTTCTCTAGGCTTGATTTTTGTTTGGCGCGGTTTGTGGAATCTTATCGATCATTATTGGTTTCCTGATCAACTATTTTTGTCAAATGCTTCCGGGGTTGTGGTGGGGGTTGTTGTTTTATATTTGGCACATAAATTGCTTAATCTATTGACTGGTGATTGAGCTTTTTAAGGAATCATGTTCTTTAACCGCTGAGTTTAATGGTTGTTATCTTGTCTTAAACTACGAATATAATCCTTTCCTTCTAGAATAGAAAAATTAGCTCCTTCGAAATCATCGGTAATTTTTTCTGCACGACCATTTAAGTTGTCAGCTAAAAATTGTTCAATGATAGCGTTTGATGAAATTTGATTTGGTTCTCTTAAAAATCCATGTCCCTCATCGTGGTAAAGTACATAGGTAACAGGAATGGATTTCTCTTTCATGCTATTGACCAGTTGATCTGCCTCAGCCCTACTTACTCTTGGATCATGTTCGCCTTGTAAAATTAAAAGCGGTTTTTTTATGCGATTTGCAAAAGTTAGTGGGGAGCGTTCCTGTAATAGTTTTCTCCCATCTTCAGTATCAATATCACCAACTCGTTTTTTAAAAAGAGCAATATCTGGTTTCCAATAAGGAGGAACGCTTTTAATTAGTGTGATCAAATTGGATGGTCCAACAATGGAAACGCCACATGCAAATGTATCCGGAGTGAAAGTTAAACCAACTAAAGTTGCATAACCACCATAGCTTCCGCCCATAATGGCGATTTTTTTTGGATCAGCGATTTTTTCTTTGACTGCCCAGGTAACAGTATCGATTAAGTCGTTATGCATTTTTCCAGCCCATTCTTTGTTGCCGGCATTTAAAAATGCTTTGCCTAAACCAGTCGAGCCGCGATAGTTGACGCTTAAAACAGCATAACCGCGATTTGCCAACCATTGTGCATATCTGCTTAGTCCCCAAGAATCACGAGCCCAAGGTCCGCCGTGAACCAAAAGCACCATGGGTAAAGGTTTTGTTGGTATGTTTTGTTTATTGGTTGGTGCTGATTTTGGTAAAGTTAGGTAACTGATTAAATCTAAACCATCGCGTGATTTGATGATTACGGGTCGCATTGGCACTAAAGGCAATTTCTCAAATGATTGCAAAGTTGTAAAAAGGAAAGTTAATTTTAAAGGCATGCCTGTTTTTGGATTACGTTCATAAAGATAAAAACGAGCGGGCTTTGTATCACTATAATATTGCACAATCCATTTATCATCAGCTAAAGAGCGATCAATTATATTGAAATCAGCGGCATAGGCGTTTTTCAAGTAAGAAAAATCTTTTATTAAATCGCGATCTAAAATAGTCCATGCAATTTTTGTGTATTCGGATGCCCATGCTTGTGGGTAAAGATGAGTGGGGTGGAAAAGAACTCCATTTATGTCTGCTTTAATATCCTTGGCTAATAATGTTTTTTTACCAGTTATAAAGCTATAAGCGTACAGTGCGGCTGTATCTTGTCCTTGACTATCGATTTTGTATGCAATGCTGCCATCTTGATTGAAGTTTAAAAAGAAAGTTGTTAAAGCATCCTCGAAAGGTACGCGTTCATAAAATTGCCATTGACCTGTCTTTTGGTTTTTAAAATAAAATCCAGGACTATTTTCGTCTGTCGGTTTTTGGGCAATGCGTAAATTTAAATCTTCATCAGCTATAAAATCTGAAAATTGATTATTTTCTTCGATTAGGTTGATTTTTCCAGAAGTGATATTTAAACGATAAACGTCATGCCATTCTGAGTTGCGTCTATTAAGTCCAATAAGAATTTCATTGGGATGATTTATGCTTGCTTTAATTATATCGGCGCGTACTTTCGGAAAAGGTGTTAAATCTTTTATTTTTTTGGATTTTAAATTAACAAAATAAAGATGCAGATTTTCGTCACCATCTTTATCCTGTGCATAACCAAGATATTGGTTATTGTAAGTCCAAAAATAATTGCGAATATCGCGTTTTTTTTCATTTGTTACAGGTTTGGCGTGTGATAAATCCGTATTGTGCGCTACCCAAACATTTAAAACACCGTTTACAGGAGCAAGAAAAGCAATCATGGTGCCATCTGGACTGATTGTTGCGTTGGCTTTTTCAGGATTGCTAAAAAGGATTCTTCGTGGAATTAAAGAATCGTCTTGGGGTGATGTGTTTGTTGTTGCTTGGGCGATGATGGTCATAAACAATAATGAATAAAAAAATATAATCTTTAAGAAAAGGAGGTTTTTGGTTTTCATTTTTTAATTCGGAGAATTGTATAAATTTTATTTGGTTCTTCTGGCATTTTTGAGAAATAAGATATTGATAAATATAGCAATTTCATTTACATAAAACTTTATATGGTGTTGTTGAATAATTCGCATTAATAACGATTTCATAGCTGTAGACTGTAGCCGCAGACTTTAGTCTGCGTAACATACAATTATCGCACATAATATATACTCTTCGCATTTTGGTTTTCCGCGTTGTTGGCTTTCTCGCTCGTTTGAGTCATGTATGTCCAATACACTCCTCAAACTCGACTCGTTGCCGCCTAGCGGAAAATCCAAACTGCTCGAGTCTATTTGCGCTAACCCTGAAAACCTGTTTTCGTTTAGTATATCGCAGGCTAAGCCAGCAGCTACGTTATTCATGGTTTTTTTTGAACTATTCAGCAACACCACTGTATATAGATATTTTTTAACCGCTACTTCGTGTTTCTTCTATCTCCTTAATTGTTTTCGGTAGTCCATCGGACAGGATTTCGCATCCATTTTCAGTGACTAAAATATCATCTTCAATACGTATCCCGATATTCCACCATTTTGCATCGACATTTTGTGTATTTTCTGGAATATAAATACCCGGTTCAACAGTGAAAGTCATACCTGGTTCCAATAGGCGCCATTCTTTATTGAAGGCGTATTTTCCGACATCGTGACACTCTAGACCAAGCCAATGTCCGATGCGATGCGGATAGAATTTTTTAAATTTTTGGTTGGTAATCAGGTCGGTTAAATTACCTTGTAAAATACCAAGTTTTAATAATTGCTCGGTGATAATGCGTTCAGAAGTTTCTTGTAATTCACACCATCTTATTCCGGGGCGGATTTTTTTTATTACTTCCAATTGAGTGTCTAGGACAGCTTGGTAAATGGAGCGTTGTGCCGCGTTAAATTTTTTACCAACTGGGAAAGTGCGAGTTATATCTGAATTATAGTATTGATAATCCACCCCAGAATCGACCAAAACTAAATCGCCATCTTTGAGCTGTGAATTTTTTTGCATATAATGCAAAGTACAAGCATTGACACCGCAGGCAATAATTGGATCAAAGGCAAGTTTACCGCCGTGGCGCAAGTATTCGTAGTTTAAGTCAGCTTCTAATTCATATTCAAACATATTCGGTTTACAAGCTTGCATAGCTCGTAAGTGCCCTATTTTTGCGATTTCTGCTGATTTGCGCATCAAGCTAATTTCATGTGGGCTGTTGCGCAGACGCATTTCGTGAGTAATTTTTCCGATATGGGAGAAATCATCGGGAGCATTAAGACCAGTACGAGTTTTTTCTCTTGCTTTAGTTAGCCATTGTATAATTTTAATATCAAATTCGGTATCTTGTCCGATAGTAAAATACAAATGGCTTTTTCCCAGTATTAAATCAGGTAAGAGATTGTCTGTTTCCTGGATCGGAAAGGCTTGGTCAGCGCCATATATAGCGCAGGCTCCTTCTTGACCAGTCATTTTTCCAGTCCAGGTTTCTTGAGTTTGATCAGCTTGGCGGTTGAAGAGGAGAAATTCTCCCTCCAGTCTACCAGGTATAAAAACAGCAATACTATCCGGGTCAACAATACCTGTTAGATAATAAAAATCACCGGCTTGGCGATAAGGTGAAGTTAATCCACCATTTGCAATGTGTTCTTTGGCGGAAGTTAAAATCACAATTGCATTTTTGCCAATTTCTGCGTATAGCTTTTGGCGACGGTCTTTGAATTCTTGTTTCATGGAAAACCCTTAAATCAAATAGAGTTTTGAATAAAGGAAACAAGCTGTGATTTACTGAGTTGTCCTATCTTTGTGTCAACGATCTTGCCATTTTTAAATAAGATAAGGGTTGGGATACTGCGTATGCCGTAGGTGCTAGCGGTAGCGCTGCAATCGTCGACATTTACTTTTACCACTTTAATTTTACCGGTATATTCTTTTGCTAATTCATCCATGGTTGGAGCAAGCATACGGCATGGACCACACCATTCTGCCCAAAAATCGACTAAAACTGGTATTGGAGCTTGTAAAACTTCAGCAGCAAAAGTTGCATCAGTAGTAATAGTAATGAATTCGCTCATAATTATCTCCTTTAAAAAATTGAAGTTTCTAATGTGAACAGTTTATTTTATCAGTCTTCTTGGTGCAACTTTTCCATCTGGTAAAACTTCGCCGACACCAAGAAAATGTCCACTTTTGGATTGTAATCTTAACCAACCTTGAGTTGGTGCTTGTGGTATAATTACTGGATTTCCTTGATGCATGAAGTAGGCTATTGCTTCAGTTACTTGCACAAGCGGCCAGTGCGCCACCATAGATTCCATAGGAAGAAGTAATTCTTTTAATCCATTATAATTTTCTTCCTCTGTGAGCTTTTCAATGGTTGCGAGAGTAACCATTTGATTTTCTTGATATTTTCCCACGGTTAAGCGACGCAAAGCAATTACGTGTGCCTCGCAACCTAAAGCTTCCCCTATATCTTCCACCAATGTTCTGACATAGGTGCCTTTACTGCAGTGCACTGTCATTTCGAGTTGCGTGTCGGTTTTATTAATCAATTCCAGCGAATAAATTGTTACAGGACGTTTTTCTCTTATCACTGAAATGCCAGCTCTTGCTAGTTTATACAGAGGTTGTCCATTGTGTTTTAATGCTGAGTACATGGAAGGTATTTGTTCTATTGGACCGCGAAAACGCGCTAAAACTTCCTCAATTTGTGGCTCTTTAAAATTTGGAACGTTTTTTTGGATTAAAATTTCTCCTTCGGCGTCACCGGTTGTGGTTTTAATGCCAAGTTGAGCTGTTACTTGATATTTTTTATCGGTATCTAGTAAGAATTGAGCGAATTTGGTTGCTTCTCCAAAACAAATGGGCAACATACCGCTTGCGAGAGGATCCAGGCTGCCTGTATGACCAGCTTTGCGTGCTTTGTATAATCTTTTTACGCGCTGTAGAGCATCGTTGGAGGTTATGTTTATTGGTTTATCGAGTAATAAAACGCCGTCTATGTTTACTTGATTATATTTGTTTTTTTGCATGGATTTAGTTGTCTTCTTTGTGTTTTGAGATGTCAGAGGTTACGGCAAGATCAATCAGTGATGATAATTTTTGTCCATATACGGATGTTGTATCATAAATAAAAAGTAGTTGCGGCACAATGCGTAAATTCATTTGCGGCGCTGATAAGTAGCGAAAAAAACCTGCATCATGGTTGAGTTGTTTTTCTATTGTTTTGCTTAATGATTCATCAAGAGTAGTGAAGAAAACTTTCGCATGAGATAAATCGTTGGATAGTTTGACTTCTGTTATCGTGACAGAGGGGAAATATTTTTTTTCCGGATGCTTGACCAGGATTTCAGCGATAGTATGGTGAACTAGTTGTGCAACACGATCTGAACGGTTGTAGCTTTTTTGAGACACTAAAGAATCTCCTAATGTTAAGATATGTAAATTAAATTACTTTATTTTTCAATACGTTACAAACACAATACATTTTTTTATAGCATATCCTAACTACATTGAATCCGCAAGGGGCTAAAATTTATCAAGTTATAGGTTATTGTAAGTTATTTAATTTGTTTCTGCATTGCTTTGCAGGATATGCTTTGATAGACTTAAATTAATGAAAGCTGATAACAAAGAGGTTTTCGATTTAGATGCGTGGATTGTGTCAAAAAAACGAGTTGGAAAGGTAGCAACTATGCCGTTTCGTAAGAAAAAATCTAGTCATGTTGAGGATACATTTTTTGCCTTGCAAGTGGCTTGGATTAAATTGTTGGATACGGTTATGGAGCTAAGTGTCATTGAGACAAAAAGCATATTACTATGTCATTTGGATGAAGGATGGACAAAAAAAGGTTTGAAAGATCTGGGGCGCATTAAAAAGGCAATTGTGAAGTTTGAAAAAACTATAAAAAACAATAGCGTTCCTAGAAATGTAAAAAAAACTTTCGCTGAAGTTAAGGAGCTTTTTGCAGTAATTGCACAGGAAGCTAAATTACGTGGTTGGCAGGAAGTCGACTAAAGCACTTTTAAATTATCAATTTTATAAAAAATGTCCGTATTTTTTACTCTATTTTTGAATTATATAAATTATGTCTAATTTTTTTCCTGATATGTACCGTATTAAAACGATACACTTTGTAGGTATTGGCGGTTCTGGCATGAGTGGTATTGCGGAAGTGTTGCTTAATAAAGGTTACACAATAACTGGTTCGGATAAGGCAATCAATGCATCTACTGAGCGGTTGCTGGCGTTAGGAGCAAAATTTTTTCTCGATCATAGCCAAGAAAATATTATTGGTGCGGATGTTGTCGTGACATCGAGTGCTATTTTGCAGGATAATCCTGAGGTTCAAGCTGCGCAACAGGCAAGAATCCCAATTTTACCACGTGCCCAAATGTTGGCAGAATTGATGCGATTTCATCATGGTATTGCCGTATCCGGTGCACATGGCAAGACAACTACAACTAGTTTAGTCGCCAGTATTTTGGCTGAGGGTGGACTGGATCCAACTTTTGTTATTGGTGGTATTTTAAATAGCGCTGGTGGTAATGCCCGTTTGGGAACGAGTCGTTATTTTGTTGCTGAAGCTGATGAAAGCGATGCTTCTTTTTTGCATTTGCATCCAACAATGGCGGTAGTTACTAATATCGATGCCGATCATATGCAAACCTATCATAATGATTTTAGTTTATTGAAAAGTGCTTTTTTAGATTTTCTGCATAATCTGCCGTTTTATGGTTTGGCTGTAGTGTGCATTGATGATGCTACAGTGCGTGAAATTTTTCATGAAATTGCTCGTCCTACGATAACTTATGGTTTTTCTAGTGAAGCTGATATCAGGGCGGATAATTTTTATCAGGAAAAAATGAGCAGTAGTTTTACTGTGCATTTTAAAAATCAACAAACTATGTTAAATGTTAAGTTGAATTTACCAGGTAGGCACAATGTTTTAAATGCGCTGGCAGCAATTGCGATTGCTAAAGAATGTCATGTTAATGACAAAGATATTTTAAGTGCTTTAGAAAATTTCAAAGGAGTTGGCAGGAGATTACAGTTTTATGGTGAACTTAACATGCCGCAGGGAAAAGTAGCTGTTATTGATGATTATGCTCACCATCCTTGTGAGATAAAAGCATCTCTTGAGGCGGTGCGCCAGGCATGGCCGGATCGGCGATTGGTTCTCGCTTTTCAGCCACATAGGTATAGTAGAACTCAAGACTTATTTGATGATTTCGCCGATATTTTATCGCTTGTGGATGTGTTGTTGCTTTTGGATATTTACTCAGCAGGTGAGGAGCCTATTGTTGGTATTAGTAGCGCAGCTTTGGCTCGTAACATTAGACAACGTGGTAAAGTCGATCCTATCCTCGTGAAAAATACGGCTGATTTATTCGATGTTTGTAACACAATTTTGCAAGCCGATGATGTTTTGTTATTGCAAGGAGCTGGCAATATCGGCACGTTTGCCCCAAAATTGGCGATCTCTTTTAAGTAATTTTAGGGAAGAGAAATTATGTAGCCACAAGCTTTAACTTGCGTTAAATAGAGCAAGTAAAATTCAGGTTATGAAGTTGATGTAACTTTAGTTAGTTATTGTAACGTCAATTACCTATTATTTATTTTGACGCATAATTATCCCAATAAAAAAACACAAGGTGATTTCTATGGTGCTCAAAATTAGAATTGCAATCATGCAATTTCTTCAGTACTTCGTGTGGGGATCCTGGATGATGACCATCGGAGCATGGTGGTTTCACACACAACATTGGTCTGGCGCTCAATTCGGCGCAATATTTTCAACTATGGGCATAGCATCTCTTTTTATGCCAGCTCTTACTGGAATTATAGCTGATCGCTGGATCAATGCTGAAAAATTATATGGAGCCCTTCATCTTTGTGGTGCGGCAATATTGTTCTATATTCCACATGTCAATAATCCAACAACAATGTTTTGGGTTATGTTGATAAATATGTGTTTTTATATGCCAACTATTTCCTTTGAAAGAACAATTTCATATTCATCCATGGAAAGCGCGAAGATGAATATCTTTAAAGAATATCCGCCAATTCGTGTATTTGGAACTGTTGGTTTTATTGCAGCTATGTGGATTATTAGTCTCTTGCATTTAGAAACTTCATCACGGATGTTTTATGTGGCTGGTAGTGCAGCATTAATATTGGGGGTATATGGTTTCACCATGCCTAAATGCTTACCACTTGGTAAAAGCACTGGTTCATTGGTTAGCGCGTTAGGCTTGGATGCATTTAAATTATTCAAGTACTATAAAATGGCATTATTTCTTATTTTTTCGATGTTGTTAGGCGCGGCTCAGCAACTTACTAATGCTTATGGCGACACCTTTTTACATAGTTTTGCTGATTTTGTTATCTATAAAACAACACTGCTTGTTAAATATCCGGCAATCATTATGTCTATTTCTCAAATATCTGAAGTTGGATTTATTTTTGCTATCCCATTATTTATTCGTCGTTTTGGAATTAAAAATGTGATGTTGCTGAGTATGGTGGCATGGGTATTTCGTTTTGGTCTGTTAGGATTTGGTAATCCAATTGGTGGTTTGTGGATGATTGTTCTTTCTTGTATTGTATATGGAATGGCATTTGATTTTTTTAATATTTCCGGATCACTTTACGTTGAAACCCAAGTTGATCCAGGATTTCGTGCTAGCGCTCAGGGTTTATTTATGTTTATGAGTAATGGAGTTGGGGCATTTATTGGTAGCTTTTCTAGCGGTTGGATGATAAGCGAATTCTTTACCAATCAAATTGGAACAATTCATTGGCAAGGTTGGAGTGGTGTTTGGGTAGTATTTGCTACTTATTCATTAATTCTTGCTGTGCTATTTTTTATCCTGTTTCAACATAAGCATGATTCCCAGGAATCGGTAAAGGTTTATCACTAAAATTTTTATTGTCAAGCTAATGATTTTGTTGTCACCCGATTACGGCGCAATGTTCTTGAAAAAATGTTAATTGCTATAACGATTTGAAAAGATGTATACGTTTTAAGTTGGTTTTAGTGATTTTATACGGAATAAACTAATCATGAATTTAATATCATTAGGCTGGAATGCTGCATTTCAAAACGCTTTCGATAATCTGAAAAACCCCGATTGGATGCCTGCAAAAGTTTTTAGTGAAGACCGTGGCTCTTATCTTATAATGACGGAATTAGGGGAGTTTAGGGGTAAAACTTCTGGTTCGTATAGACATGTATCAAAAAATCGGGCTGATTTTCCTGCAGTTGGGGATTGGTTAGCTGTACAGCTTTGCTCGGGGGGCGGTGCTGCAATAATTCATGCATTGTTACCTAGAATAAATATGTTATCGCGAAAAATAGCTGATGATAGCACGGAAAAACAAGTTCTTGCGGCTAATGTAGATTATGTATTTATTGTTTCTGGTCTCGATCACAATTTTAATTTACGTCGCATAGAAAGATATATTGCTTTAGCTTGGGATGGAGGGGTGCAGCCCGTCATTGTCCTGAATAAAGTTGATTTAATTGCTGATAAAACTGAATTAAACAAAATAAAAAATGCAATTGAATCAGTTGCATTGGATGTTCCTGTTCACTTTATTAGTTTAGTTAGCCATAAAGGATTGGCAGAACTAAGTTCTTACTTTACTGATCATAAAACTGTAGTTTTGGTCGGGTCATCAGGTGTTGGTAAATCAACCTTAACAAATTATCTTATTGGCGAGGATTTACAAAAGACCGCGAGTACACGCGCTTCTGATTCAAGGGGGCGCCATGTTACAACGCGGCGACAGCTTTTCCCTCTAGCTTCCGGTGGTATGCTTATCGATACACCAGGGATAAGAGAGCTGCAATTATGGGCGGATAAAAGTAGCTTGGATACGGGTTTTTCTGATATTGAAGATATTGCTAAGAGTTGTCGCTTTAATGATTGTAAGCACAGTGGAGATCCTGGTTGTGCAGTGCAAGAAGCTATTATGCAAAATAAGCTTGAGGCAAAGCGCTTGGTGAATTATTTGAAGCTCCAACAAGAATTAAAGCAGCGAGCAGACCGTCAATGGAAAACTCCCTGGAGATCTATTTAGCTAATTGTGGGTTTTTATAAACGATTCTTAAATCAAAAGTTGATGCCAGATCTTTTGCTTTCCGCTTTTTAATAAGATGGTGTGTTGCACGGATCTGATGTCAACTTTCTCCAGTCTTTTAGTTGATACTATCTTTTTATTCCTGAACCAATAGTATTGCTTTATCAATAAAATAATATTAATTATTGATATATTCTCATTGTTTATCGATAATTATTATGTTAATATCCTGGCTTCAAGTTTTTACTAAAAATTTTTGGAGTATACGAATATGAACAAAATTCAACGTTTAAGTATGTTTTTAAGGGTTATTTTTCAAATAGCTTTTGTGGTTTGGCCTTTGGTGTTGGCGTTATATTGGATTTTTGCACCGCAGCACTTTCCCTATAATTTCTCTATAAATTTTATTCCTAATGGCACTGAAATTTTACATCCGATAACTGGAGCAGATTCTTTGTGGGGCTTTTTGATTGGGTTATTGCCGACGATAATCGAAATGATAATTATTTATTTTTTAATTAAATTATTTAAACTTTATGAACAAGGGGAAATTTTCACTTTATCAAATGTAGAATATCTTAAAAAAA
>MGXG01000052.1 GCA_001801285.1 Gammaproteobacteria bacterium GWE2_37_16 | reverse complement strand
CCGTCCAGTATCCTTGCTGTAACTTTCACCAATAAAGCCGCACACGAAATGCGTAGCCGTCTGGAACAAATGCTTGGACGCTCATTACAAAGCATGTGGGTTGGCACTTTCCATGGTTTGGCACATCGTCTTTTACGGTTACATTGGCAGGATGCCGGTTTAATCCAAAATTTTCAGATTCTCGATTCCGATGATCAATTGCGCGTCATCAAACGTATTCACAAAGCCATGAATCTCGCCGAAGAAAGATGGCAAGCCAAAGAATCGCAATATTTTATCAACAGCAATAAAGATGAGGGTTTACGAGCACATCAAATCACCAATATCGGTGGCACCAACATGGCAATGTGGGTACGTATTTACGAAGCTTACGAAGAAACCTGCCAACAAAACGGTTTGGTCGATTTTGCAGAATTATTATTGCGCTCGCATGAACTTTGGCAAAAAAGCCCAGATATACTGGCGCATTATCAACAACGTTTTCAGCATATTCTGGTCGATGAATTTCAAGATACAAACAGCATTCAATACGCCTGGATACGCGCCCTCTCCGGCAACAAAGCAGAAGTTATGGCAGTTGGCGATGATGATCAATCAATTTATAGTTGGCGCGGCGCTAAAATTGAAAATATTTTACGTTTTGAACGCGATTATTCAGACGTTCACGTGATTCGTCTCGAACAAAATTACCGCTCTACCTCAGTCATTCTTGAAGCTGCCAATGCCATTATAGCCAACAACACTAATCGCATGGGTAAAAATCTTTGGACTGAAGGCGATCGCGGCGAACCGATTAGTTTATATTCCGCATTTAACGAATTAGATGAAGCCCAGTTTATTATTTCCTGTTTGCGCGGTTGGTTTGACCAAGGCAATCCTTTCAAAGATGCCGCAATTTTATATCGCTCCAACGCCCAATCACGCGTTTTGGAAGAATATTTATTGCAAGCCGGCATTCCTTATCGCATTTATGGCGGTTTACGTTTTTATGAACGCGCCGAAATCAAAGACACCCTCTCCTATTTGCGCCTTGTCGCTAATCGCCATGACGATGACGCATTCGAAAGAGTCGTCAATACCCCAACGCGCGGCATAGGTAACACAACACTACAACTAGTCCGCGACTATGCTAGAGCAAATAAAATTTCTCTTTGGGATGCCACGCAAATCATGGCTGCTGAAAAGAAGTTATCGGCACGAGCAGCTAGCGCTTTGACTGGGTTTTTAATGCTTATTGATCAACTTGCTGAATATAATCTTACCCATAAATTACATGAACATATTGATTATATAATCAAAACCACCGGTTTAATGGCACATTTCGCCAAAGATAAAAACCAACGTGGTGAAGCTAAAATAGAAAACTTGGACGAATTAATTACAGCTGCGGAAAGATTTGTTTTAAGACAAGAAAGAGAACCAAACGAAGAAAATTTACCACCCCTTGCTGCTTTTTTGGCACACGCTTCTTTAGAATCTGGCGAAATGCAAGCGGAAGAATTTGAAGATTCCGTACAGCTTATGACTCTACATTCCGCCAAAGGCTTGGAATTTCCTCTGGTTTTTTTAACTGGGATGGAAGAGTATTTATTCCCCCATCAAATGTCGATGGGCAATCCGCGTTCTTTGGAAGAAGAGCGACGTCTTTGCTACGTCGGTATCACCCGCGCCATGAAAAAATTATATCTTACCTACGCTACTTTGCGCCGTCTGCATGGTACCGACAACTATCGTCGCCCTTCGCGCTTTTTAAGTGAAATTCCACAAGAGTTGATTAAACAAGTGCGTTAAATAACGTAGCCGCAGATTATAGCCGCGGGCTAAAGCCTGCGGCTACGGTCTGTGGTCACAAAATAACTATTAATACAGATTAATAACGAACCGCTTCTCTAAAATCAATATTATAAAGCCAATCAACAACATCACGTATTTCTCCCCCATTCGGAAAAGTTTTTTCACGTTGTATTTCTTTTACCAACTGAATTTTTTTAATTTCAGAAAAGTAGGTTTCAAAACATGCGAAGTGCTTACTTAATGTATCATCAGCCCACTTTACTTCGATTAAATAGATTGGTTTACCATTAATAACGACCAAAAAATCCACTTCTTTGCCATCTTTAGTTCTAACAAAGTGCAAACCCGTGGTTGCCCCTAACGTATCCTCCAGAAAATGTAATTCTTTTAGCAAGGCAGTAGCAACAATATTTTCTAATTTCGCCCCCTTATCCTTATTAACTTGCGCCGAATCATAAAAATAATATTTTGGTTCCTTTAATAAAGAACGAGTAATTTTATTGGAATAGGGTATAACTTTGAAAATAATATAAAGGTTTTCTAACATTTGTATCCAGCGTTTAATAGTTTTAGCGTCTTTCTCTAATGCCCTGGCTAAGTTAGCGTACGATACTGTTGAGCCCACATTTTGTTTTAGTAATTCAATTAGGGTTTCAATTGCCTGAATATCACGAACAGCATTAAGATCAATGAGATCTTGCCGAAGAATAATATCGAGATGACTCTTTTTCCAGCGATTATAAAAAATTTGTGATCCTTCAAGAAATGGTTCTGGAAATCCACCGCAATCCCATAAACGCCGAAATGCTTCTTCTTTTGTATAGAAATCCCGCACTTCTTTTAAATCAAACGGATGAAGAGTATATTGAAAATACCTGCCAGCCAGCGAATCACCAACTTTTTTATAGGTATTCAATTTAGCACTACCTGTAACCAAAATATGTGGTTTCACTCCCTCAGTATCATAAATTCCTTTCAACCAGCGTTTCCATTGCTGCATTTTATGGAGCTCGTCAAAAATAATTAATTGTTTACTCCTATTCCAACTAGCGCTTTTTAAAGCAATTCTATCTTGCGCACTATCATAATTAAAATAGTCATAATTAAGATTAAAAGATTTGGCCAATGTTGTTTTACCAGTTTGACGTGGTCCTGTAATAAAAACTATCTTTTTTTCCAGATCTTTTAATATATATTGTGTGATAGAACGTTTCATATTGACTATTATGTCATTAATTCCCGAAAAGTCAAGGCTAAACGGGAGTTGATTCCTGTTTAGTCAGGGCTGAACTGTGGGCTATTCAAAAAAGCCGCATAGACCTTAGCCGCAGGCTTTAGCCTGCGATAAATTCCGTGCAATTTCAATATGCGCAGGCTAAAGCCTGCGGCTACGAAATCATTTGCTTTCATCCTAAAAACATCTTCAAAAACTCAGCGTCTAGGACGAAAACATACTGCAGATGATGTGGTAATTGACGCACTCGCTGCGCTTAATACACTACTCGTAGAAGATGACGTTATACTTGGCGGTTGTTGTCCTATTAAAGCGGAAGGTGACACCACTTTATGTCTCGAATCCGGTCGAGGTGTGTCTGTAGGTGAGTCTGTTGGACTCTCACTCTCTTGCGGTTTTGGTGTACTTGATGATGAAGATAGTGACCGACTAGATACAGGTGAAGGTGACGAACTCGGCATTGGAGTTACTGCTGAACTACTATTTATTGTTCTTGCGCTGTTTGATATTTTTGGCGCTTCTTTCTTTAATGGATGACCATCTAGTAAAGACGAATAAAAATATTCTAAAAGACTAATAACTTTTGCTTCAAGCTCTGGATTTTGGTTATTTTCAGATTGCGTTATCCGCATAAACATTAATAATTGCTTTTCCAAACTAACCAAAGACAATTGTCGTTCATTACTTTGCCTCTGATCACTTGATTGAATTACAAAATGTGGAATTATGATCTCTAATAAAGATTTAATTTCCGCAATCTCTGCTTCGTATCTGATTGACGGCCCCACATTAAAAGATATTCCTGTTTGACTCAGGGGAATATTGGCAATCTTTAAATCAAATAACCGCACAGCCTGGTGAATAAGTTCATCTTTCTTATCCTGCCATGTTTTAAATACTATCTGCAATCTAGTTATTATTGCTTTACCAAAATCATGTATCCTCAAAATTTCCTCTCTTGTTACATCCTTAGGGCAAACCTCGTCAAAAGGATTTTTTTGGCTTAGAATGTATAGTGACTCCTTGTTTAGAGATTGCATATTCTGTGTAAGTTTTTCTAAAAAGTCGGATATTTTTAGCATGAACTTATTTGTTTTAATAAGCTTTTCTGGCGCCCCTTCTTCATAAGGTGGAGGTGTGAAATTTGTTAAAAATCTATCATTTAAAAAGCCATATAGTTTGTCGACTTCTTTTACCAATTGAGTTGATGTTGGTATATTTACTGGACAGGTTGTAATGGTATTCATTACTAATGTATTTTTTTCACGGATTTGCCTAGACCACTGTTCAATACTAAACGTCATACTTGAAGATGATAAGACCCTACTTGAATTTAGCGTACTAGGACTAGGTGTTGATAACCCACTTGGTCCTCTTCCCTCAGCTAACCCTTGATTGTAACTCGTTAAAGCAACACAACAATCAAGAATATTATTGTGTATTTTTAATCTTAATAAATTTCTGGGACTAATATGCTGTATTTCTGCTAACTGCAAAACATCTAGCTGTTTTAGTCTATTTACTGGCTGATCCCCAAATATAATCCTATGAAAATCATAAATTAAACCAATTGTTTCATCGCGATTATGAGCCTCAACAACATGGGCAAGATGAAGCAATTCATTTGTAATCATTTCCAAGCTAGGCAACAAATCTCCACTTGTTCTTGCCAATACATTTCCCATTTTCAATAACAATGTAGCTCTAATTAGTATTTCTGCACGCCACGTCTTAATTATTTCTATATTTGTTGGAAGAAGTTGAATAACGTAAAACTGAAGTATTTTATTTAGTTGCCTGCTACTATCCTGATTTACAGAATTCTCTTTGTATGGCTTAGCAACTTCCATTAAACCTTTCAAGGGATTTGGTAAAGACGATAAATGCGCTGTTTTTAAAAATGAGGTTTTATTTATATATTCAGTAATGCATTGAACAAATTGGCAAGGATTTGTATCGTTCTTACTGAAAAATGTATTGCACAGTGTATTTAAACAATAGAAAATGGCCGAAATATTCGGTTTTGTTATATTGAGATGAGTAAGCTGTGGATATTTTGCTAGTAACCTATTTTCCCAAAAAACTGGAGCATATCTATTCCAAATAAAATCAAATATCGGTAATACATTTTCTTCTGTTTGAGCAATGCACACGCAAGCATCACGCAATGAACCTGCCATTTGCTGCATGTAACTTGTAATTTCATTTTTATGAACATCTCTAACCTGTGAGTCATCAAGGTAATTATGAGTATTGTCTAAGATGGTTACTATTTTAAATATATTTCTTAAACCCATTGACAACTGCTCTCTTTCAATACCACCATTTAATCCTAATCCACACCAACTTATTTTGCTATCTGATGGTGATGGACTTGTTATTTGGGTAGGTGCGGGACTTAGAGATGGTATAATCGTAGAAGAAGAAGATGATGATGATGCTAGACTTGCTATTTGAGTAGGCGCATGACTGTGAGATAGGGAAATAGCTGTCGTTGTAGAAGAAGAAGTCACCTTTTGAGGTACACATAGCTTTTTTATTATAAATAGTCCGAGGTCAGAAACCAAATCATGCAACAATAAAAGTATTGTACTCCCCGTAATCAATAATGCCTCTTTTCCACTTAAACTTTCCTCAACTTTTCCCTTCGATTTACCAAGTGGTAATTCTCCAATTAATTCATTCAGAACTTGCATGAATAGTTCAAGTTTTATTTTCTTATCGCTGCACTCACCTGTCTGTTGACTATTACCCGCGATTAATGGCTCTGTTTGTTTATTTCTCTCACTAGAAGAAAATAATGATTCTACATTTACAGAAATCACTTGGATAGCTTCCAGTATTTTATTCAATTCAGTATCAGTAAAATCACCAAATCTTTCCTTTAGTTGTGATCTTCCATCTTGAACTGGTAGCGATGTACTGGAAGAACTGCTAGCAGAAGATGGTTGTTGTTGTTGTTTTATTACTTTAGCTGGTTCTTTCCACACCTTTAACAGTTTTGACATATTTTCTGGGGGAGGCACAATTACTGCAATTATCTGCCATTGCTGCAAAAGTATTGCCGAATGTTGATCGTTTGGCTTAGGTATAATTTCTATTATTTCCCGCAAAAAACGAGTTAAAAATACCGTTTTGTAAATAAGTAATATTTGTTGTCTTGTCAGTGGTTTGGTAGGCATACTTTCCCCCAGTGGAGATTTTTATAAATACAAACCCTTTGTTTTATAAATTTTGTTATTGTTGGTTTAGTTATTTACAGCACAATAATACCAAAATATTTTTTCGCTGTTCCTTCCTAATCCGCTATTTAAATCTTTCCAAATGTATGGATTTTTTTGTGTTAACTTTAGATTTTTGATGATAATTTAGGATCTGTTGACATTTGCGTTTTCATGACGAAAAAAGCAAATTTCAACAGACCCTATATAGATATAACTTAATATTCATAAAAAGTGTAATAATTTTTTTTATAAAAGTCATAATTTTTAACTGAATTATTAAGCGTTACTTAAGATAATCAATACAATCAGTAACTCCTCAGTCACAAGCCCGTAGCCGCAAGCTTTAGCTTGCGTCTTCATTATTGCGTACTTATATGATTTAACACGTATTTTAGCGCAGGCTAAAGACCTGCGGCTACGTAATTGTAATACACGAACTTTTAGAGATATTACCTTATAAAATTTACAGAATAACCATTTTAAGCACTGACAAAAATTTATTGAAAAAATGCTATTTTTACACTAAAATAGCGTTTTAGTTAATGTATACTTGCACTAATTTGATCATTTAGTGAGTTTTAGTGGTTTTTCATATGAAAATATCAAAAGATGAATTAATTAAAGTTTTAGCCCAATTTAACCCTTGGTGGCGCAAAGAAACATTCCCCAACCTTCCCATTTGGCGACGCGCTTGCTTTAAAGATTTGTTTAACTGGATTCACACCCCACCAGCACCGCGCGCTGTCTTACTTTCCGGGGCAAGACAAGTTGGAAAAACCACCTTACTAATACAAGCAATTGCTGAGCTAATAGAAAAAGGCGTTCCACCAACCAATATTATCTACGCTACCTTTGACCATCCGATCATAAAATTAGCAGGTATTGATGCGATACTTGAGGCTTGGCGCGAACGCGAGCCACAAACCGAAGGATCAGAATATCTTTTCCTTGATGAGGCACAGTTTATTAAAAATTGTGGAACCTGGGTCAAACACCAAGTTGATTTTTCCAAAAATCGTAGAATTATTTTCACGGGTTCAACGATGCCTCTAATTGAGGAAGAACAGGAATCTGGAGTAGGTCGTTGGCATACAATTAGACTAACAACTCTATCTTTTTATGAATATTTGCAACTCAAACAATTAACATTACCCGCATTACCAGAAGTAATATCTTTACGTGGTTTATTTAATTTACCACAACAAGATTTTTCTCGCATAGCCGAAATAGCTGTCCCATACGTAGGACATTTCCACGAATATTTACTACGCGGCGGCTTTCCTCAAACAGCACAAGTTGAAAATATTGTTCAGGCACAAAGGTTATTACGTGAAGATATTATCGATAAAGTTTTGAAACGTGATATGACTGCACTTTTTGGTGTACGCAGAATTGTCGAGATGGAACATACTTTTTTGTATCTTTGCATGCATGACAGCGGCTTACTGGATGTAAGTAAACTATGCGAAAACCTCGAACTCAAAAGACCAACCGTTCAACGTTTCTTGGAATTATTAGAAGCAACACATCTAATTTATCGTTTACAACCTTTTGGTTACGGTAAAGAAATTTTACGCGGCAAATACAAGGTTTACCTAGCTGATGCCGCCATTGCTGGAGCGGTAATGTTAAAAGGCAAAAGCCTCCTGGATAATCCAAAAGAACTTAGCAATGCCATTGAAGTAGCAGTATTCAAACATCTCTATGCCCGCTATTACAGGCACGACGTCCGTTTCACCTATTGGCATGGCAAAAAAGATCATGAAACAGATTTAATTGCTCAAGTTGGCAGTGAAATCATTCCTTTTGAAATAAAGTACCGCAACGAAAAACATACTGGAAAACGTAACCTTACTGGTTTATTGGAATTGTGCCAAAATAAAACAATTGAACGAGGTTATGTTATCACTAGGTCTCTAAATGACTTTGGTTTATTAGAAAATTTACCGAGTAGTATAAATACACACATCATGCGTATTCCAGCAGTTCTTCTGTGTTATTGGATGGGAAAAAATGAATTGCTTGAGAATGATTTCTTTGATTAATATTGGTTAAAATCATACCCCAACACTACTCCAGCACCAATATCTTCCTGTCCAGGTAAAAAGTTTTTATTTTTTCCTGTACAATGACAGGCGTGTAGTGCGGTTGGAGATATTTTTTGCAGATATTTCCCCACCCGATCCAATCTTTTCTTACTCGAACCTTTCAAATGAAAACCACCAATAATATCGATAATTTTATCGTTAACGCAAACCA
>MGXG01000051.1 GCA_001801285.1 Gammaproteobacteria bacterium GWE2_37_16 | reverse complement strand
GTCGCATCAAAAAAAACATGTTTGTTCGATGGATTATAATACAAATCAAGATGGAGTTTTTTACGAATTAAATAATCAACTCCAGAAACAAGCGAGCATAGTATAGCGTTATAAAAAACCGATGCTAATCCTTGATGATACCCATAACCTTGCCACCTGCTATTTCTGGAATTAAGCAGTAACGCTAATAGCTCATCCGATAATTGTAAATTACTTTTTAAATATTCAGGAAATTCTTCTTCTGATCCTACATATTTATTTCCATTTATAGACACTGTGTCACAATCACCAAATAAAGCTCCTCGCACCATCACATCGTTTGACACTGGATAATAGCAATCCTTCTCAACCAAAGTAAGAAGAGGATGATCTTCATTGATTTTAAGCCCCCCTTTAATTGCGACAATATAATCTGCAAGTTTTTTTATTCCCTTAGCATTGATAACATATTGCTCTTTTTGTGATGGGACTTGAGCTGAATGCAACATAATTCCCCTAAAATTATATTTTATCTTTTAAACATCCAGGATCTTTTATCCATCTCAGCTTCGCACTCTGCATAACTGACTTTTCGCACGAGAGGAATAACAGCCGCTTTACCACCGGATGTCACCGCCGCTCCAAAGTGAGTGCCTTTGTCAAGGCAAGCTACCAATTCCTCAGCAGACATAGCTTTATCCGAACAACCAAAAGCTTTTCCATATTTACCTAAAAACGAAGAAATTCCATTTGGGTCTGTTGCCAGCAAATCTCCATATATATAAGCATTTTCTACTCCCGTGCCACTATCAAAACATGCTAACACTGATCCATCCTCTCGAGGATTAAAAAACATTATAGGACTATTTTGAGTACCAGAAATGGCAGCGTGACGATTCCCATACACACTGGCAACAAAAGAAAATAAAAGCAAAGTCATCACAAAAGGATGTTGTGAAAGACGATCCCAATGAAATGTCGACAAACCAACTTCTCTAGCACTGCCACCTTTGGCTAACAAATCAGCATGTATGTTTTGAACTCTCTTAACTGTTTTTTGAGATTTTCTATCAAGATGATAGTTTAAGTTTTTTTGCTTTTTGTGCCCCATAACATATACCTCTAATTTATTTTGCTTAAAATAACACAGTAACCTAATCTCACCTTAATGATATTAAGATCATTTAGCTACACTACTAACTTTAATAAAGTAAAATTTAACCACTCATCTGTCAACAAGATTCACTGTTTAGCCTTCCCAAGCCGCAAAATAGCAAAAACCATAGCTCCAAGAACTACCATACCTGTAACAGCCATCGAAAAACGAAAACCATTGCTGTAAGCCAAAACTGCTATGGAATGAATTTGCTCATGCAAATAATTGGGTAAGGGCATCAATGCTTTTTGCGCTGCATTGGTACTCATTAAAATATCGGTAACCGAAAAATCGTGTAAAAATTTATACTTAATATCCAGTGTATCAATATAGCTCGTGAAATTGTATTGACTGACACGATTAATAATAACACCAATTACGGCAACCGCCAAAGTCCCTGATATTTGTCGCACCTGGTTTATCACTCCCGAGGCAATACCGCGTTTGTTTTTAGTGATGCTGGAAAGCGCTGTAGTTAATGCAGGATTTAAAGCCAAAGGCATACCCATACCAAACAAAAGCAAACCCGTCACAAGCAGTGGATAACTATTGCTGCGAATAAAAAACACTAACCAAAAAAGACTAAGCGTAGCCAAAATTGTGCCTAAAACAATCGGAACACGCGCACCATATTTTGTCAACATACGCCCTGCAATTGGTGCCATAAACATAACCGGGAAAGTCGTCGGCACAATTAACAAACTCGCATGTAAAGGTGAATAGCCTGAAACCATTTGAAATAGAATAATCATAAAAATTCTGCTTATAATACCAAACTGCATACAAGCCATGATTATGATACAAACAGCATAACTCCTTTGTTTAAAAATACTAAAATCCACCAGTGGAGTTTTCTTCTGGTGTTTATTGAAAAAAGCAAAAGCACAATAACCTAAAATAGCTAAAATGGTTAAAGACAAAATAAAGGGTGATTTCCAACCAAAACGAGTGCTTTCCATAAGCGCGGTAACCAAAGCGGTATTAGCCAAGCCTAAGGCTACAAAACTCCGCCAATCAAAAGAATTATTTTTCTTATTTTGTTTTTCCAGGTTTTTTGGTTCCCCCTTGCGCAAACTAAAATTCGCAATAAAAAGACTCACACAAACCAAGGGTATGTTTAACCAAAAAATATAGCGCCAACTTAAATATTGCGTAAAAAAACCGCCCAGAACAGGTCCTAAAACTAGAAAAATCGACGCACTTCCTGTGTAAATTCCCATTGCCGAACCAACCTGGCGGCTAGGGAAAGCATTGATAATATTCACTGAGGTTGCAGGCAAAAGAATAGCGCTAAAAACACCCTGTAAAAAACGCCCCATAATAAGCAGCGTTATATTAGGTGCAGCCCCACAAAGCGCTGAAGCAGCAAAAAAACCAATTGTACCAATCAAAAATGAACGCCGCGCCCCCCAGATATCACTAAGACGCCCTCCGGCAGTAATTAAAACCGCCGTCGACAAAAGCATGGCATTAATTACCCATTCTTCAGCAACATCGGAAGCACCAAAGGTAAGCTTCAGTTGTGGCAACATTACCGAAACTGCCGTTTGGTCAATATAAAGCATAGAAAGACAGGTTGATATGCCGATCAATATCCACCATTTACGTTTGGCAATTCTGGTAATAAGTTGGACTTTATTCATGTTTTTGTAGCCGCAAGCTTTAGCTCGCGTGTTAAATGTTACCCATAAACATAGGCTAAAAGCAAAGATATGCAAAATAAACTACTATATAAATCAATATATTAGAAAATGACTTGTTATTTTTCAATAAATCAAATGCTCTAATCTAAAAACCACAACTTAGTCTTATCAAAATAAAAAATCAAACAACTTTGCGCATAAATGTCTAAACCATTACCTTCTTAAGCATTTCTATAACTAATTTAAGCAAAAACCAAACTATTTTCAGATTAACATAAGAAATAGCTTGTACTTTATCCGTTTCAATTACAAAACCCAATTACTAATTAATTACGAGATATATATTTATGTTGCAAAAACCAAACTTAAGTCTTCCCCAATTTTTCATAACAAATCCAACAGCAAATGCCTCTCCAGAAATAGCTGTAGATCAGTCAACCGCGGTTGCAGATTTAGCATATCAAGAATTAAGTTTTATCAGAAATTTTTTCACGATTCATTATCATGATTCAAACACTACTGAACAACAAGTCTTATCAGACAAATTAACCCCAAACTTGCTCGAGAAAATACTTGTTTCCAATACAAGCAAAAATAACTCATTATTTAATGAGGTCGATCAAGCTATGGAATTTAACGATATATCAATTATTAGCGCAAATCGCATATTTATAACTGCATTGTTGGTGTCAGTAAAAGACTGGTCAGAAGATTTTTATAATATTTTTAGTAAATTACTCAATATGCTAAAGATACAAAAACCAGAAGAAATTTTATTAGTTCCAAACTCAGCGAACGGTTTAATGGAACCATATTATAGCCAAAATTTGATAGCTCAATTTTCTTTGTTAAATTATAACTATAAATTTTTTATAAATAACACACAAAATGAACCAATAGAAAAAATAGATTTTCAAACCCTCAAACAGGAATTCCCTAAAGAATTTCATCTTTCAGAACAAGATGTTGTAGCTGTTATAAACGCCATCGATAGACAACCAACTATTACAACAATTCCAAGTTTTTTCCGATCAATAAAAAATACTAATCAATTCAGTCATCGCCATCACCTTGATTCACCTAAACTTAATAGAAAATCGGTGAAAGAAATCACCAATCAACTACAAAAAAATGCCGCATACACTCATCATCGCAAACTTTCACCAAAGACTTTTAACCAACAGTTACAGGAAACTGGAAAAGAGTTCAAAAGAACTCGAATCGTCTCACCAGGTAAGTAAATAAAAATATTGCTTAACGTATATCCGTGTTATCATAAAGGTCGGTGCGCAGTAATAAATCCTGCGCAGCTACCTAACACAAAACAGCTTCAAGCCAAGTAATTACTGGCTCTAATTGTTCGGCAAATTGCCAAGGCGGATTAATAATCGCCATACCACAACGCTTAAGATGAGTATCGGCAGTGGCTACTTTACCAATAGAAAACTCCGTCAACAAAACATTTTGGAAGCCAAGAAAAGACAATTCCTGCTGAAAATCCCGAATCGGCAAATTGTCTTTAATTGGATACCAAACGGCATAAATTCCATGCGGAAAACGCTCGAGTCCATCTTTTAGTGCTGCAATAATGTTGTTAAAATCATTTGGATCTTCAAACGCCGGATCCATCAAAATTAACCCCCTACCCTGTTTTGGCGGTAAAAAAGCCTTCATGCTCTGATAGCCATTAGCATGATGTACCGCGATCCGCTTATCTTGTGCAAATTCTTGTTTTAATAACTTCACATCCTCTTGATGTAATTCAACCAAAATCATCCGATCCTGCGGGCGTAACAAAGCTTGCACTATAGCTGGTGAACCAGGGTAGCAATGTAAAGTATTTTCAGATTCTGCTATTTTTTTTGCATCCTGATGATTTTGCGCACGCACCAAATCGACATAAGTTTTAATCACATCTGGCGCATTGGCTAAATCAGGAAAGCCATATACAACTGAAATACCAGCTTGATATTCTCCTGTTTTTTGCGCCATAGCAGATGTTACATCATAGCGCCCAATACCAGCGTGCGTATCCAGAAAAACAAAAGGCTTGTCTTTTTTACAAAGCGTCTGCACCAACATGATTAAAACGCAATGTTTAAACACATCAGCAAAATTTCCCGCGTGATATATGTGATGATATTGCATTTAAAAAGTTATATTAGACCTTTGACAATATTGCAACAAAAAAATCCGCCTCATCGCTTAATTAATCCTTAATTAATTCTCCATCCATATCTTGTTACTTGCTGCTATTTTATATATTATATTGCTTTATAATTTAGCATTTTATATACAGAAAATTTTTATGATCAAAACACCAAAATCTACTGATAGCAAAACCATCCTTTCTCTTGAATCTGATGACGCTACTGTTAAGAAAATATCCCAGCCACCAAAAACACAAAAAGAGAAATATGCAACACTTTTTCCACGTAAAAACGCCACAGACAAATTACAAACCACAATAAATAACGACGAATTAGCAACAAGAATCCAATTAGATTCCACCACTCCTTCCAGCTCTGTAATAACTGAAGAAGAAAATTTCTCAGACACGCCAGATTCAGACGCATTAAAACGATATGCAGCACTTTTCCCACACAAAAACACCACTGACAAACCAAGAACTATAATCAATAACGATGATAAATCAGCAACAAGAATAGAGTTAAATTCAACTATTTCCTCTATCTCAAAACCAACTGAAGAAGAAAATTTCTCAGACACTCCAAACCAGGAGGAATTAAAAAGATATGCGAAACTTTTTCCACATAAAAACAAACCAACCCCCATCTCTTCCACAACACCAACAACCAGCCTTAACAACAAAGCAAATACCACTACAAAAAAATTAACTATTTTTCATAGATTAAATGAATTCAGGGAAAAAGGAGATATTTTTTACAAAAACATGAATGCTCTGCACAATGTTTTACAAAAATTTGTCACTGAAAATATCATCAAAAATCCTGTTTTAAAAAACCAACTACAAGAAAAATTAGCAACCATGTTTGTTTTTTTACCTTTTGCGGAAAAAATGTGGGGTAAAAAACATGAACTTAATCCAAATGATTTTCTTGTACACAATCCAAATTTTCCGGTTATTAGAGCTGCAGTTGATGATTTTTCCAATCTTTTCGAACAACCAAGTTTTGTTAATTTCATGTATGACCTAGTTACTTACGCCAAAAACTTTAAAGAACTGGCAGATATAATTGCCAAAATTGAATTGTCACCACAAGCTGTAGCTATTTTGTCCAATTGTGCAAAAAATAGCAGTATCCAAGTTATGGAAAGCAATGATCAAACGACAGTTTTGACAGATAGAACTAATACCAATTCACCCAGAGATTGGTTTGCCAATATAACTAACTTTCCTATTAAATTTCAAACCAACCATACCGATCTGGTAGAAGGTGTAGCAAAAGATGTCAAAGCTATAGGACAACCACTACAAGATTATGTGTCGCGTACACATATAAATGCCATTAAAATTCGTTTTATTACCTTAGTTACGCAGCAATCTTCTATTGGTAAAGAAATGCACCCTGGTTTCTACACCTGGTTAGATAACAATTTAATGAAAATTCCACGGCCAACTTTGGAGGCAATTTTTAGACAAATCAGAACTGATGTCTCTAAATTCGGTGAAATCTTCAAACCAGGAACAAGCAGTAAAAATATTGTAAAACAATTACAGTCTATCGGTATCTCTCTCTCAGAAACTGAAGTTAAAAATATAAAGCAAACTTGGTTCAAGACCGAACTAGAAAAAATACCCAATAAAAATCTTGCTAATTTATTATTATCAAGACTTAACAATGGGGAAATTAAACATAAAGAAGAAGGCATTTTAAGTAAAATTTTCGGAATTCCTCATCGTCATACAATAGATATTGTTAGAGACATAAAAAAAAATACTACAGGTAATGTTATAGACCGCAATTTATTAAATCCTTTACTAAAGGAGCTTGGAGTAGAAAATTTAACAAAAGAAGATATAGGTAAAATATACACACAAGCGCCGCCTATAGGGGAAATGAATGTCCTAAAAGAATTTTGGATAGTTAATCATAACTTTTATGAAAACAAAAAAAATCTTTGTGACGCATTGCATGAACTGCTAAATACGAATACCTTACCCCAAAAAGATAAAGTACAAGTCAGATCTTTTTTATCTTCAATTGAACAAATTTTACCACAAACAAAAAAATTCTTTGGCGACTTGGCTTCCAGATTAGCGGAACCACCCTCCGAAGGCGCAAAGAATATTTGCAATATCTTTAGCGGAAAAGAATTTATCCAATACGGTGCTTTAATAAAAAGTTATGCTGAAAAACTTCCTGAATTGGAGAAACTGATCAAGGAATTGAATTTGTCACCAAAAGCAGACATAATCTTGACGAAATACAAAGAAAAAGTCACCTATGCAGGAAATAGTAAATCTTGGTTTCAATCAGAAATTATTAGTATAGTACAAAACTTACCACGTTCTCAGCTTTTATTGAATGAAATAACAAAAGCGAAAAACATCCCCTTATCTAGCGAAGAAATAAATAAATTATCAGCAAGTAAACTGCTTTGTAGCATAATCAATAGCATAAATAATGGTAAATTTACGCTTGAGCCACATTTTCAAGATTGGCTATTCAAAGAAGAAAATACCCTCAAAGTATTCAAAGCTGGCTGCTCTACTTTAGAGGCAAATTTAAAACCTGACCAGGTTACTCTTTTATTGAAAAATAAAATTCAAACCATCAATGAATTATTAACTGGCAAAATTTCTATAACAACTCACAAAGAACATTTACAACTATTCAATGAGCTTGGCATAAACCAAGATAATATAACACAGATGTTTACTACTGCACCAACAGCATCACGGCAAAGTACTGCAGGATTTGCTGCCGTAACTGGCGCAACAGTCGGGTTTATGCTTGGAGGTCCTGTTGGGGCTATTTTATTGAGTTTAGGTGGCGCTGTTGCCGGAGCTGCTGCTGAAAAAGTCGCCAATTTCCTAGATGCAAGAAAAAGATCAAATGAAGAACATGATGCCGCTGCCACTATCCCTGTGAACGCCAAGCCACAAGACATTTCTCTTAGTACAAAAGCTATACAAGCCAGAGGAGGCGGTGGTTTGTTTAGTGCCACCCCAACCCAACCTGCAACCAAGGCAGCCGCCGACTATAATCCTGGACGCGATTTTCCAGATTTACCGCCTCGAGCAACAACACCTTCAGCAGATACGGTAATAGAAAAAGATGATTCGCCTCCTCGCCTTGGAATGTAGCTAAATGTTTGCCTTGCGCCGCATTTGAATTAAAACGCGGGAACGTAAACGTGCCAAACTTCCAGCTGTTAAAGGTTTGCGCTCATCGTCATAAATATCACCACCCAAATCTTCGACAAGCAACTTGGCGGTATCAATCATGGTATTTAAAACATTAAGAGGATCATCGTGTCCATTGACTTCCATAAAAACAATCAAACCAGGACAACTAAAAGCACCAACATCGTTAAGATCAAAAGTACCAGGCTGAACCGCCTGCGCTAAACTAAACAAAACCTCACCAGTTCCATCTAAATTTTCATGGCGATGAAAAATACTCATATCACCGTAACGAAAACCCGCAGCTAAAAGAACTTGTAGCAAATCGTAACCAGCATAAAGCTGTCCTTTTTTGGCTAAAATAGTCAATGAAATAATTTCGCGAGGAAGATTTGTTTCCTGAACTTTCTTTGGAGATGATGTTATTTGTTCAACAGGAGCAGTAGTTTTAGGTCCATGATTTTTTCTAGCGAAAACAATTGGTTCTTTTTCCGCAGCTGGTATTTTATCAACAATCTCAATGGTTCTGGAAACGACCCTAACTTCACCAATATCATCAAAATCATTCCCCTCGTTGGTCAACAAATCATCTTCAGCAAAAGGTGGTTGCGACAAATCATCATGCCGTCCAACTTCCAAGCTACTTTCCAAATCAACACATAAAACTGGTTCCTTTTTCACTAACCGTTTTTTTTGTTGTTGTTTTTGTAAAAAAAATATTAATCGAGCAATGATAACCAAGGCAACAATTAACAAAACAATTTGTGCTATAGTCAATAACATTTCCCACTCCAATTTTTGGACTTAAAATTCATTGTTTTAAATAAATAATTCATTATAAGTAATTTATAATCATTCAGCAAATAGACAACCACTAGGGAAAGTCTCTACAATTGGAAAAATATTATTTTTTAAAAAATTCGTAACTTCTCAAAAACCACAGGCGAATCACAAACATAACGTAGCCGCAAGTTTTAACTTGCGTATTAGATATCG